>JAAFHL010000030.1:0-18514 GCA_013298365.1 Bacteroidota bacterium
AAAATCTTGCAAAAATGCTTTTGCAATGTGCAGATGCGAAAATACTTTCTTAAAAAAACGGTCGTAGTTGAGTGGTGCTAAATACATAATGTGTTACTATTTTTGCAACAAAGATACGAAAAAGATACAAGCACTTTAGACAATTTTCCATTTGATGGTAAATAATATTTGTTCCGTACTTTGCTGTTTTAACCGTTGTTCTACCTCGTCTAACAAGTCATCTTTTCGTTGTTCAATTTCGTCTTCATTTAGATATTGATTGAGGCGTTTTTCTGCCAATTTTTTTTCCAACTCTTTGATAATTCGTTGCTGTTTTACTTTTTGCTCCAAATTGAGCAGTTTTCGGGCTTCTGTTTTACGGGTTTTAATTTCCTTGTCCAAATCCTTTATTTCTACCTTGATACTATTTCGTACATCTTCGCTCCATTTCTCCAATTTATCTACTTCTTCGTCAAAAAACTGGTGATTTCTTTGGCGATTCGATTCTATAATATCCTGCTGTTGAGCCTGATATATAATTGAAAACGGCTGTGAGGGAACTATTTCTTTTTCGCTTTCCAAAGGTAAAATAGTAGCAGGCAAAGAGAAAAAACGCTGGCATTGCGCAGTATCTATGCGATTGCCCTCGTCATCTATGGCAGCAAAAAGAATGTGGTCTTCGGTCTCAAAACTTGAAATCGAAATTTGCTTTACTTGCAACCAACCTTGCTTACCGATAAGTGTTTCCAAAATCGAAATTTTCTTTTCTGTTTGAGAATAGTTAAAGGTTAATTGTTGCAAAGGCATTTGACTTTGCTTGCATTTGCTGATGATACGCTGCGCCAAAAGATGCCCAATTCTATAAATATTCAGGGTTTCGTTTGATGTTTCGGTTTCATGTTTTTCGCCAACATGTTTTTTGCCTACTTTATAATAGCCTTGATGAATAGGGGCATCAGCAAAAGGATTTTTGTGTAGCAAAAAAATATGTTCTTTGGGCTGAAAAGTAGCACAATCTTGCAGATAATATTCGGTAATTTGCCACAAATAATGTTCAAATTTGCTCAGATATTCTTTGCTTTGTGCCAAATTGATGCGCAATTTTTCATGCACTTCTTCATCAAAGTTTTCTAACAATTTTTTGCGGGTAAGGTCTATTTGTTCCTCAATGCCTATTTCCAAATCTTGTTGTAACTTGTCAAAAGCGGTTTTGATTTCTACCGTAGTTCTGCATGTTTGATAAATGGCAACAATTCGTTTTTCAAAATCAACACCGCTTTCAATCGTACCCAAAATCTCATCACTCGCCCCAAATACGCCATTAAATAACTGAAATTTTTCGTCTAAAAGTTGATACACTCTTTGGTCGGCAGCGTTTGCATTGTTGAGAAAATTGACCACAACCACATCAAACTTTTGTCCATAGCGATGGCATCTACCTATCCGTTGTTCGATACGTTGCGGATTCCAAGGCAAATCATAATTTACCACCAAAGAACAAAATTGCAAATTGATGCCCTCGGCGGCGGCTTCTGTCGCAATCATAATGGTGGCAGTATCTCGAAAATAATCAACTAATGCAGCTCTTTTGTCGGCTGTTTTTGAGCCTGTTATCCTATCTGTGCCTTTATGTTTTTTGAGCCAAGCCAGATAAATTTGATTGCTTTTGGGGTCATTGTTGCTGCCATTAAACAAAACAATTTTGTCTTTGTAGCCCCTTGCTTCTAAGGTATTTTTAAGATATTCTTGTGTTCTTGTGCTTTCGGTAAAAATAATGGCTTTTTTATGTGCGTGCAATTCCTGCAATTTCTCAAAGCCTCTTTTCAAAGCCGTAAACAAAACTTCCCCTTTAGAATTTACCTGAATAGATTTTGCCAGTGCTTTAAAGGCATTGAGCGATGCTATTTCTTTTTCAATTTCTGCCAACTCTGTAGGCGTATAAATTCTGTTTTCGTTCACCCTTGTTTCGTCCTCCTCTTCAGCCCACTCATCGGCTTGTTCTTCAAATGTTTCATAATTATTGGCAAAAGCAGTTGCTACGCCTCCCGCCTCATCGGTTTGCTGCTTGTCAAGTGTTACTTTTAATTTATTTGCCAAGCCTTGCAATGTTGCAGAAATTGCATAAGTTGAAGAAGCCAATAATTTGCGCAGTATCAAGGTCATAAGGGTTCGTTGTCCAGGCGGTAAAGCGTACAAATTAGGTCTTTGCAGATATTCTGAAACCAAATCATAGAGTTCTTGTTCATCTTTGCGAGGGGTAAATTCCTGCACAATACAAAAACGGTTGGTATAATTGATGTATTCTAATACCTGTCTTCTCAGGGTTCTCTTACAAATCGGGGCTAATCGCCGCTTCAATTCCTCAAAATTGGTTTCCGAAGTGATGCGAGCATACTGCGTTTTAAAACTTTTTAAATCCCCAAAAGTGTATTCATCTATGATGCTTACCAAACCATAAAGCTCTAATAATGAGTTTTGTAGAGGTGTAGCGGTGAGTAGTATTTTGGGGCTATGCGCCAACGCCTCTTTGATAGCCTTAGCGATTTTATTTGCAGATTTATAGACATTTCGCAAACGATGCGCTTCATCAATCACCACCAAATCCCAATCTGTTTTGCTAAGATAAATGGCTTTCGCTTGGGCAAACTGATAGGAACATATCACAATTTTCTCGGCTTGTTGAAAAGGATTAAAATTGCCTTTTTTAATATCTTCGTTAAAAGATTTTGTTTCCAGAATGAAAGAAGGTAAAAAAAACTTGTCCGCCATCTCTTGATTCCACTGCTTACGTAGGTTTGCAGGTGCAATAATTAATATATTACGCTTTCGCTCTGCCCATTTTTGCGAAATTATAATCCCCGCCTCAATCGTTTTTCCCAAGCCTACCTCATCTGCCAAAAGCGCACCTTTGGAAAGCGGCGACTGAAAAGCAAATAAAGCTGCATCTACCTGATGCGGATTCAAATCTACTTGCGCATCTGCCAAAGAAGCCGTAAATTTTTGTAAGCTATTCGCTGCAAATCTTCTTGTTAGCTCATATGCATAATATTTTGCATGATATGGCGTGAGTGTTATACTTGATATTTTGATGTTTTCTTTATGTTATGAATATACGCTTTTAGTTCATATATAAAAAGACAAAATTAACAAGAATATACGCATAATCAAACAGGAACTTTTTATCCCAAAGAAGTATGTCGTTTTTTCTGCAAAATATATTTTTAAACCCTATCTTTGTATTTTATTTAAAAATAGAACAAAAACAGCTAAATATGCGCACAATAGCCTTAATGTTTGGCGGCAAATCGCCTGAACATGACATCTCTATCCGTTCTGCTCGCAATATTTATGGGGCAATAGACAAAAATAGTTTTGACGTAATTTTGCTCGGTGTGGGCAGAAGTGGAAAATGGTATGAAGTACAAGTTGCTGATTTTGAGGCAGAAGGCTTTGAGATAGATGAAAAAGGAGCGGCTTTATCGCTGATTCCAGGCGTAGAGACAGGGCAGTTATGCTACCTTTCAGATGGCACAGCTTTGCCCAAGATAGATGCTGTTTTTCTCATCATTCATGGACCGAATGGCGAAGATGGCACGATTCAAGGGTTACTTTCGCAGCTCAATTTGCCTTTTACAGGACCTGGTACGATGGCTTCTGCCATTGCGATGGACAAAGATGTATGCAAAAGGCTTTTTTTGCAAGCGGGTTTGTTGTCTGCAAATGCGATGGTTTTCCAACGCCATGAAATGGATTCCATTGATTATGCAGTTGTTTGCAACAAATTGGGTAGCCCCGTTTTTATCAAACCTGCCAATATGGGTTCTTCTGTGGGCGTGAGCAAAGCCACAAATGCCGAAGAATTTGCCAAAGCGGTAGCCTTAGCTTTTCGCTTTGATACAAAAATCATCATAGAGGAAATGCTTACAGGCAGAGAGCTTGAATGTGCGGTTTTGGGAAATGAAATGCCAGAAGCAAGTGGGGTCGGAGAGGTTGTAATCATGAAAGGTTTTTATGATTATGAAAGCAAGTACTTAACAGATGCTGCCAAAACGATTATTCCTGCTGAAAATATTTCCGAATCTGCACTCGTCAAAATACAAATGATTGCTCGCCAAGCTTATCAGGTATTGGGCTGCGAAGGTATGGCAAGGGTTGATATGTTTCTCTCCGCAGAAGAAGACGTTTATATCAACGAAATCAATACCTTGCCAGGTTTTACCTCTATTAGCATGTATCCAAAATTGTGGGAGGCAGAGGGAATTGCTTATACCAAATTGATTGAAATATTGATTGACCTTGCGATTGCTCGTAAGCAAAGAGAGGATAGTTTGCAAAGGAGTAGATGAGATTTTGATAATAGTATTTACCCATAGCAACTCGTCCATTCTGTAAGAATCCGCAAACAAGGATTTAATTGCATAGTTTTCTGGATTCTTACAGAATGGGATATAACTCATTGAGCTAATTTCTACATGCAAGGGGGATTTTAATGTGTTAGACATCAAAATCCCCCTTTTTATTTACAAATACCTTGTCTTATTTCTCAAACACAGCATTAAACACATTTCCTGTCAAGGTTAAATTAGCCGAAGTGTAGTTTGACTCTGTATATCTGCCAATCGCATAGCCACCGCCATTAGAAATGGTTGAATTTGAGATATTTAAGTATCCTTTACGATATTGCCCTACATACAAATTACATTTCTCCCCAATCCAAATATCATCTTCTGAACCCGCACCGTCAATCACACAATAATCCATTCTATTTTCCACATTGTCGCTGTCAATATAAATGCCTTTCCATGCGCCTTGTCCCGCAGATGCTCCTTTAAATGTAATCGGATTTCCTGCTGTTCCCACTGCATGAATTGCGCCATTTGGGTCTTCCATACTTAACATTGAACCAGAAGCAAACTCAATCATCGTACCTGCCTCAATCGTTAATTTACTTTCCAAAATAAAATCTCTGTAAACACGATATTTTGTGTCCAATTTTCTCATAGTTGCAGGAGATTTTAACGTAGAATTTAAAGAAGCTTCATTTATTTGCACCCAAGCATTTGTGTTTGGATTAGCCGCAGCATTATAGACAGTTGCTACATCTAATTTTCCTACTTGTGAAGCAGGAATCATCAAACCTGCTTCAGAATTTCCCCCAAAGTAATTGCTTGAAAATTCGGTAATTATATTGTCCGTAGAAGAAGAAGCTAAGCCAAATCCTTCATTATTTTCAAACTTACAATTTTTAATCGCCAAACGTGCAGGACCATATTCTTCCATACAAACACCTGCTTTTACCCGCATCCAAATGCTTTTTTCAGAACCTCCATGACGAACAGTAACATGTTCTAAGCGATTATCTACGTTATTGGTATTGATAAAAACACCTTTCCAAGCCCCTGGCGTAGCTGTTTTTCCTTCTAAAATAATCGGCTTTGCAGCAGTTCCTATCGCAGAAATAGCAGCATCATCTACAATTTCAATGCTTCCTCCCGATTCAAATTGCACTTTTACGCCTGGCTCAATGACCAATTTATTGCTTCCATCAACATTTACATTACATTTTACAATGTAGTCAATGTCCGAATTTGGGTTATCTTTCCATGTCAATGGCAAAGTACCTGATGAGCAATCAATTGTAGTTGGACTAGACGGCTGAACTGGGTCTATGGGGTCGCCACAACCATGATTAAAAATAGCCACCAAAGAAAGTGTGAAAATCGTCAAAAGTTGAAATGAACGCTGTTTACGCATTGTGTTAAAGATTAATAAGTTAATATAGTTGTTAAATATTGATAACGTTAATGGACAAATAATAAAAAAAGTAACCGAAATTAGGTTCTTTTTTTTGCTATGGCTTAAATATGTGCTATTTATTCAACATGTCTGCCATTTCTTTTTTCATATCCCGTTAGGGATAAAATATCGGTAGAAAAATGCACAAATATGCCCCATTTTACGTATTTTTTCGTGCAAGCACGAAAAAATAGGGTTGGGGGAATTATCTTTTTCTACCGATATTTTGTCGCTATGCGACAAGCAACCACACAATCTGTTAGTATCTAGCTTTTTTATTTTACATAAAATAAAAAAATTACTTCATAATCGTCCATTTCTGAACGATATTTTTGCTACCTACTGCCCATACACATACATAGAGACCTGCGGGCAAATGGCTTGTTTCAAACGAATATTCTTGCAAACCTGCGTCAGCAATTCCTGATGTAACGGTATGAATCAACCTACCATTCAAATCATATAATTGAATAGAAAGCGATTGATTGCGAGGATTTTCTACCCTAAAATGCACCTCATCTTTGGCAGGATTAGGATAAATAAGGCAAGCATTTTCTTGCATCAAAGCCAACATTTCCAAATCTACGGTTGAACCTTCTGCAACGTGCATCATCGCCAAACCATTGTCATCAAACGCATTTTTTTTGCCTAAAATATAAAAATCTGTGCCAACAATATGAAAATCAAAGCTATTGCCAATGTCCCCGACATTATTTATGACTGATGCATCAAACCAAATATTGTAGGCATCTCTGCCAGTAAGGCGCATACCTGCCCCTGAACCACTGGGATAATTATACAAAATCCAAGGATGGTCAAGTGTATCTAAAATCAAATCTAAGGGATTGCCATAAACAGAGCTGCTTGCAAAATCTTTGGCAAGCGAAACCTCCCAAGTGCCGTTTAGTTTCTCGGCAACAAACATTTTGTTCAAATTTGTGGCATAAAAAGCAATAATTGGCACACCCGCAGCCGTAACTTTTATGCTTGGGCTAACACATAAAAAGTCAAAATTTTCCTTTGTAACCGAATCTATTTGCCAATTTCCATTTGCGGTTTTGAACGCATATTTCAGTCTTCCTTTTTCCGAATCTATATACGTAAGATGCAGATTACCATTACTTTCTGCCACCATATCGGGCTGTGTACCAATCCAATTTGAGCTACTGTCTATCACTTCGCTTGTCCAAGTTGTGGCAGTAGGCGAGCCACTTGTATAAAGCAACATTTTGTCTTCCAAATCATAATAGGCAACATGCACTTTATTGCTTGCATATACAGTCGCAATTTGTCGAGCTTTGTGGAGGTCGTCAAGCGTTGTTTTCACCCAACTACCATTCACTTTTCGTGCCATAACTAAACGATTATCCGCTTTTTGGCTATAAATCGCTATTGGTTCGGTGGGCGATTTGAGGATTAATTTCACATCGGCAGGCTTTGCGGAATTTGTCTCAATCACTTCGGTTGTCCAAGCCGAATTTCCATCTTTTAGGGCATAATGCACTTGCCCACTGTATTTTTCATCATACGCCATTTGTATTTTATCACTGCCCGCATTTCTCGTAATTTGCGAACCTATCAAACTCCCTCTCAATTCATTACTTGTAATATTTTCCCATTTCCAAGCCAACAACAAAGGGTCTGTATTTCTTACCGCCATTTTCAAACGATTTTCTACTGCATCATATATAAGTAGGTACAAGGAATCTAAGCCAATTGCCGCAGGTGTGCGATAAATTCCTGTTTTTAGGGACGAATTTGTATTAAAACCTGAAAGTAAAACTTCTTTTGTCCAAGATGCCATGCCATTTGCGCTTCTTTCTACTACTAGTTCGGAAGTAGTGGAATTTTGGTAGGCAATAAAAACAGTATTATCATCTACAGGGGCAATCGTAAAACTGTTGCGATAAGTAGCCCCAGGATAGGTGCTGGAATTGGGATAAACAGCCTTATAAACAGGTGTGTAGCCCACAATTCCCAAAGAGTCCAATTTTACTTTGGCAATGTGAAATTGTTTTTTGTTGTCATTGATTTGCGTGCCAAAAAAGTCTGAATAGCCATATATTACGTAGGTTTCGCTGCTATCAGGGCTTACTTTTGCGGCTTGCATATATTCAAACGAGCGATACGCATAGCTAAATACAGAAGAACCTGGTGGGTCTGCAAGAAAACGCTCCTCATTGTCCCAAGTATTTCTTGTCCAAGCACTTAGGGTATTGTCAGTAGAACGAAAAGCAATCATATCTCCATTCAAATAGGAATTGGTAATGATGTCATACCGCCCATTGCCTGCCGCTTGCAAATGCAAATACTCCCCAAATCTGTCGCCATGTTCATTATATGTAGCAACATCACAAATGCCGATATCGCCAGGTACGGGTGGAAGGTGGAAACTCGTCCAAGTAGAACCCACTTTTAAGGCACAAAAGATATTGAGGTCATAATGTTGGTAAGGACAAGAATTAGTGCCAATACCTTGCGTGGTCGCATCAAAACAAACAATGGCAGGCTGCCCATTTGTACGAATCGCAATATCTACGGAAAGCATGAAATGATGTCCATATACATGACTTAATCCGTAAAATCCCAGAGCCGTATCTGCCACCTGCGTGGCAACCCAAGTTCCTGATTTATTCGTTACATATTTTAAATAAGCCGTTCCTACATCATTTTTATAATAGGCAATATGCACTTTTCCATTTGCATCTAAGGTAATTGCAGAGGCATAACCGCCCAAATCCGTCATATCAGGATATTCTACCGACCAGGCATAAGTACTTTTATTGCGGCGTGCATACGCAAGCCTGTCGCTATTTTCGTCCCAAAAAGAAACATGAATATCGCCTGTAGCAGGGTCAATTATCATATCGGGCTGCGCACCCGATTGCTGCACATCAGTAACAATGCTTTCATAATCCCAGTTGAGGAATTGTGCAGAAAGCGAATATGTGAATAGAAAAAGCAAAAAATGTATGGCTATTCGTTTCATGAAAAAGAAATGAAAGTATGTGTCTGTTAAGAAATACGCAGTAATGAACCGATTTTCGCAGAAAATGAAGATAACTTAATCTGCAAAAATAGCAAAGAAATAGACATTTGTCTCTATTTTAGGCAGAAAATATTCTTTTAACGCAAAATCTATGCAAAAGTAGCCAGCATTATTCATAATCGGGATAATCGCCTCGAAATGCTCTGTATTTTCTTGCCCGAATTTTGGCATATTTCACCATTTCAGTGATTTGCTCATTTTCTGTTTTCTTACCTGTTTCTATGCTATAATTAGAAAGGCTAATTTCATCACTTTGTGCATCAAATTGTGTACTGTCTTTGGGTTGCAAACCCGTTAAAGCCAAGCTCCATTCTGCGGCATCTTTGGTTTTGTATTTATAAATAAAAATATACCCTTCTTTGTCCCTAAATTTGGTATATCTTTTTTGCAAAAAATACAAAGTATCTAAATTTTGGTAGGTCCAGTTAGAAATAGATTGTGAAACAAGGCTTTTGCAAATGGCTTCGGGCGTTTTGTAAAGTGCCGGAAATACATCTAAGCGTTTTATTTTTGCCAAATGATTGTATAAATCTATCCGAAAACGGTCATTTTTTGCCAGACTTTGCCATATACTGTCAGGCACAGGCAGGTTATTTTTGAGCATTTCGACAGCTATTTCCATTTTCGCTTTTTGCATTTTGAGACGTGTTATTTTCTCAAAAAACAATTTTACGCCATTATTTTCGGCATAAAAAGGAAGCAATAACCTCGCATAACGTTCCAAGCTCTCACTTTGATATGTTCTATCTTGTTGTTCATCAGCCACTTTACGTTTGAGCGAGATACGTGCCTCATTGAGCAAGGTTGTTTGCTGATTTTGATAGATTTCTTTGCTTATCTGCCCACTATCAACCAAGGTTTGTAATAAAGCATAGACATTTATTTCGTATTCCTCCAAGGTTGTGAGCGACAAAATATCAGGAAAAAGACGGGTTGCAAGCGGCAAACTATCACTCAAAATATCAAATAAATTTTGCAAATCGTTAGTTGCAGCAGGGAGCGGCGTTTCCGAGAGCAAAAGTGTTTTGAGCAAAGAAAAAGAAGCCGTATCTTTGTGAGAAGCCAAGCCTTCTAGTATCGCTAATTGATATTCAAAGGTATCTGCTTTTTCATAATAGATTTTTGTAACAAGTTCCGTCAATTCTGCATCTTTTTGATAAGCCAATGCACGCAATAACTTTGCTCGAATCTCTGTATAGGAGCGTTTTTCGCCCAGATAGGCTGCCTCTGTTTTAGGTTTTGCAGGCATAGAAAAGTTTTCCCAAGCAGCTAACAAATCTTTTTTATTTGCCTTTACCAAACTTATCTGATACAACAATGCCATCGCAGGACGGTGGACGAGTGTATCGGGACTCAATAAATCTTGCAAAAACTTGGCAGAACGGTCTGTAAAAATAGATTTTCCAAGCACAGAATCGGGCGAAAATGTATCAAAAAAAGTCTGTACAAACAAAGATGCAGGCTCATTTTCAGCCCCAATCGCTGTGAGGGTATAAAGTGCTTCCCCCTGCAAAATCCATTTTTTGCGGATAATGCGCTGACTTGCTGTATCAGCAAAAGTTGTCATGATTTCTATTTTGTCGCCAGTCGTTTTGCTACTGATGTTTTTTCGCAAAAAATCATTGTTAAATGTATCATCTATCCATTTATCTGTCCAATATGCTGCCGAATCTTTGATGTATTTGTAGCGATGAAAATGGCAAAATTCTACTTCTACTTTTTCGCCTGTGTAAATATCATAAAACGCTTTATCCTCGGTTTGTGTGCTATAATCAATTTCATTGTTGCTTTGCCAATTTTGATAGCCGTCCATGAGGCTATTTGTAGGTTTTTTATAGGTTTTTACCGTAAAATGGAAAGCGGTATCTTCATAATTTTCCGCTTTTTGATAGCTAATCTCCTTGAAACGAAAGGAGGAAAAGAAAGGGATTTCGTCAAAATTTCCTGTTTTTTGGGCTGCCAAAGAATCCATTTTTACCGCCAATAAATAATAATAAATGCCTCTAATCATGGCTCTACACAAAATTTTGTCCCCATTTTCGCAGCGAAAAAGGACATCTTTGCAGGTTACTTTATTGCTTGTACCAAAAGATTGAGAAAGAATTTTATAGTCTTTTGTTTCTGCAAAACCATCGGTAAGCAGCGTCAATTCAAAAGTATCTTCATCTATATAATCTTGATGATAGAAGGTTTTTTCCATCAAAAAATAAAAAGTTTTCCCTTCTTTTGCTTGATAGTCATTGCGACTCGGATATTCTAATAATGTGCGAGAAAAATTGACATTGTTGAAGGGTTTATGCGGAAATTTCACTTCAAATTCGCCATGTTCAGGCGAAAAAACATAGCCATTTGCTTGTGGTTTATGCACTTGTAACTGAATAGAATTGAAAAAAACATCGCTGTCTTTTCCTTTTGCAAAATCTTTTGTGCCGCCCAATTTGAAGACCAGAATCTCGAAAGGCGTAACATACAACTGATAACGTTGATAATTGCCATTGCGGGTGCGATTCAAAATATCAAGACCTGCATAACCACTTCGGTTTATTTCTTTTTTGGAGACAATCTCTCCTGGAATATTTTCATATAACAAGCTATCAATCATTTTATAGATGGTGCTTTCGTTTAAATCTATAAAATCGCTATATGTTTTGATACGTGCCAAAGAATAAAAAGCCCCATTTACATATTCAGGATACAAATAATATTGCAAACGATTTTGTGGCGGAAGTTCGTGCAACTTGCCTGGCAAATCTACTTTTACAAAGCCATCTTGTGTAGTTTGCGTGGTATAACTTAATGGATATTTTTTCTCATCAATGAGTTTTTTTTGCTTGCCTGCCCTTTCGCCTTTCTGTACTGCCCTAACCGTATAACCTTTTTGACGAAGCAATTCAATCACACCATTTTCACAGGGCAAATGTGCCGCCCCGACTGCGACAAAAAGGCTGCTTTTTTTCATAATCGAATCCATGTTTCGCACCATGTTACGGTTGCGCTGATAGAGCATTTTTTCTAAATACGCCTTACCAGACGACAAACGCTGCAAGGAATCCATCAAGTCCAAATCGGCACGTCTGTACGCATCATACATGATTTGTTCCAAGTCTCCTTGAAAAGATTTGCGAGGGCTGCGGTCTTTTGCCGCTTCTTTGCTTGCCTCTTGTGAGAGTCGCATTACCTCCTGAAATTTTTCCACGCCTGTGAGGGTTTTATGCAATCTTTTGCCTGTTTTGTAAATGTAAAGGTCTAAATAAGTATCTTCCTCAAAATTTTCTGCAGATTTTTGATTACGAAATAGCAAACCATTGACCAGGTCCAAGTCCTCTGACAAAGCCTCACGAATGGTGGGTTTGAGGTTTTTTTCTAAGGCAAAAGTCCCTTCTTTCGTGGGCGTGTTGTCTTTGCGATTGTTGAGATAATAGCCAATTACGCCTCGATATTCTTCCGACATCATGTCGTCCATCCATGTTTCGGGATTTGTTTCCAAAGAAACCACATCAACCCCAGCCAAAGCAATAAAGAAAGAGTCGCTTAGATGAAAAGCTACTTTTTCGCTGACGTGCATCGTGCCATAAAGATACGAAGGACGGCTAAGTCCATTGCCCGAAATCTGCCACATCAAGCCCTGATAGCGTTTTTGTGCTGCAAGCGGAAAAGAAAATGTCGAGAAAAATGTCAAAACAACGGCTACCAAAAATGAAAATTTTGGATAATGATGATGTGTCATGCGCTAATATGTTGGTATTAAGCAGTAAAGGTACGATTTTTATACAGATGTGCAAGAAAAACATACTAACACTTCATGGCTTTCTCATAAAAACTTAAACCACAAAGTTCAGAAAGAAACGCTAACACAAAGAACACAAAGTATCCTATTTTTCTATCCATTTTTGTGTTCTTTGTGAACCCTTTGTGAACTTTGTGGTAAAATTAGACATTTTTATTAAACTATTTTTTATGAGAAAGCTATGATTAGTACTAAGGACATTCTTAGACTACAAAGACATATTATGTTATGAAAATGGTACATTTACTCATAAGATACCCTTTATTCATAACGCAAAGAATCTATGGGGTCCACACTTGCGGCTTTCCATGCAGGATAAATACCTGATATAATGCCTACAATAAAGCAAAGCAGCAATCCTAAGCCAATCCAAGCCCAAGGAATGATAAATGCCGATTTCATCAAAACGGTACTTACCACATTTCCTGCGCCCATGCCCAATAAAATGCCAATTATACCGCCAATTTGGCAGATAATAATGGCTTCCCATAAAAATTGAAACAGGATATTTTGGCGAGTTGCGCCAAGGGCTTTGCGAATCCCAATTTCTTTGGTACGGTCAGTAACGGACACAAGCATCACATTGAGCAAGGCAATAGACGCACCAAAAAGGGTAATAATCGCAATTAAGGTGGCTGAAACGGTGAGCAAACGCAAATTGTCCATCAGTGTCGTTACAAAAGAGTCGCTGCGAGCCACTTCAAAATTGTCATTTTCTTCCAATGCAAGTTTGCGAATGAGTCGAAAAGTGCCTTTTGCTTCTTCCATCAAATAGTCCATGACTTCGGGACGGCTGATGAAGACATTAATCGAAAAAGAGCGTCCTGTGCTGCCTTGTGAAGGAAAATCTACCCGAACTGTCTCCAAAGGAATAAGGACGATTTTATCGCCACCCATGCTGCCACTTGTGCCAATTTCGGAGAGTACGCCTATGACTTTGTAAATATGGTTATCTACATTTATCTTTTCGCCTATTGGCGAGCCATACGGAAATAAGTTTTTCTTGATTTCTGAACCAATGATTACCACTTTTGCGCCACCAAGCATTTCATCGTCCGAAAAATTTCTGCCTTCATCTATGTCATAACGAAAAACTTTGAGGTAGTTTTCATCTGTGCCAATAATTTGAATATTGGGATTTGTCTTTTGATTGCCATGTTTTACCACCCCCGCAAAATTGCCTGAGCCTGTTATGCTCACAATGGCTTTGTCGCCATATTTTTCTTTGAAATTTATGGCTTGGTCAAAGGTAATGGGCGGTGCTTTCACTTTTTGACTGCCTGCGCCACCTCGTCTTGCGCCCGATGCGCTATTCAAAATACGAAACGTATTTGTCCCCAAAGAGGAAAAGCTATTTGATAACCAATATTTTACGCCATCAATAGAAGTAAGTACCCCTACTAGTGAGGTGATGCCTAATGCGATAATAAACATTGTTACACCCGCCCGTACAAGGTTGGTGCGAACCGCTTCTAATGATTGGAAAAATATATTAAACATGGAATAAGTAGTTGAAAGTGGAGAGTTGAAAGTTGAAAGTTAATTTAATAACCAAAGAATCAACTATTTAGCATTAAGAAAATTGTAGTTTATTTGTACATGAAACTTATGACTTATGAAATTTTTCGCAAATAAAGTACCTTGTATTTGTCTCATATATAAGCACTTTATTACTCAAAAGTACATCATTCTGCCACAAATCTATGCTTTTTACCTAAATTGCTGTATATACAAAGTGAAAAAACTGTACCTTTGCGCTTGTATAGCGGACAACATTGAAAAATACCCTTTTCAATGGCTACAAAAAATTACAATGATTCAAATTCACGATAAAACATTTGTTCCTTATTTGAGTGCTACGCAGATTCATGAGCGAATACAGCAAATTGCAGCACAACTTAACCAAGATTACGCAGGAAAAGAAACCCTTTTTCTGCCGATTTTGAATGGGGCTTTTATGTTTGCTGCTGATTTGATTAGGGAACTAAATTTTGCGCCTGAAATTCAATTTGTGAAAATTTCTACCTACGGAAATGGCATGACAACGGGGCAAAATGCGAAAAATGTGTTTGGATTAGAAGGTTTGGACATAAAAGGAAAGCATATTTTGATTACAGAAGATATTGTAGATACGGGGTTTACAGTAGATTTTTTGCTTGATTTTTTGCAAAAATATTCACCTGCTTCTATCAAAATTGTGGCATTACTCTATAAACCTGCTTCTTTTCAAGGAAAAACGCCACCACATTATGCTGCTTTTGAAATTCCGCCCGCTTTTGTGGTAGGTTATGGTTTGGATTATGCGCAAAGAGGAAGAGAATTGAAGGAAATTTATGTGCTTGCAGAGTAGGTTCTTGCAAAGTAACTTCTCGCAGATTTACACAGATTTAAGCGCAGATTTGTGCAGATAAATGTCTCATTTGCGAAACAGTTCGACAATGCTCACTGTGAAATCTGCCCACTTTATCTGCGAGAAATTAACATCAACAAAAAATGCCCAACATTCACGAAATACTCAAACAATATTGGAATTACGATGCTTTTCGCCCTTTGCAAGAAGATATTGTACAAAGTGTTATAAATGGAAAAGACACCCTTGCTTTACTGCCTACTGGCGGCGGAAAATCTATTTGTTTCCAAGTGCCTGGTATGTATTTTGAGGGGCTGACGATTGTGGTTTCGCCTTTGATTGCTTTAATGAAAGACCAGGTTACGAATTTGGAAAAGGTGGGCATTGCGGCTACATATATTAATAGCAGTCTTTCGCCTTGGCAAATAGACATGCGTTTGCAGGCTGCAATGGACGGAAAATACAAATTTCTCTATATTGCACCTGAAAGGATTCGTTCTGCGATGTTTTTGCAGCGACTTCCGCAGATGAAAGTGAGCCTTTTGGTGGTAGATGAGGCGCATTGTATTTCGCAATGGGGCTACGATTTTCGCCCTTCTTACCTTGACATTAACCATATTCGCAAAATCTGCAAAGATATTCCCACGATTGCGCTCACAGCTTCGGCAATTCCTGCCGTGCGAGCAGATATTATCGACAAATTGCAACTCAAAAAAGTAGCGGTTTTTGAGAAAAGTTTTCGCAGGGAGAATTTGCGCTATTTTGTGTTAAAAGAAGAAAATGTAGTGGGCAGAATTATTGAAATTGCGAAACGCTCAGCAGGAACGGGCATTGTGTATGTGCGCACCCGCAAAGCTACGGAAATCATTGCGCAGACTTTGGTAGAAAATGGCATTTCTGCCCTTGCCTATCATGGTGGCATGATACATTCTGATAGGGACAAAATACAACAGCAATGGATTCAAAATCAGCATCGTATCATTGTCGCAACAAATGCTTTTGGTATGGGAATAGACAAACCTGATGTGCGTTTTGTGCTGCATTATCAACTTCCTGCAGATTTGGAAAGTTATTATCAAGAGGCGGGAAGAGGCGGCAGAGATGGCAAAACGGCTTTGGCGATTGCCTTTGACAATGGCGCAGATAAGTTGGAAATACAAAGGTGGGTGGCGACAAAATACCCGACTTGGGACGAAATGCAAAGCTGTTATGAGGCTTTGTGTAGGCATTTTAAAATAGCTAATGAAGGTGATATAAATGTAACCTATAATTTTGATATTCAAGCTTTTTCGCAAGAAAATAATATTTCACCTCGTGTGCTACACAATGTCATTACGGTTTTGCATAGAGAAATGTTTGTTTTTTTCAATGAAGAAAAAGAAGATTATGGCTACATTCAATCTATGTGTTCGCCTGATGATTGGATTAATTTTAAGCAAAAAAATCCCAAAGCTATTTTGATTACAGACATGATTTTGCGCAATATGGGGGGCGCAATTTACTCCCGAGAAGTGCCTTTTTTGCCACAAACTTGGGCAACAGCTCTGTCATGGGAATTGGCAGATTTGGAAAAGCAACTCAAACGTTTGGCGCAACTCAATTTGATTGCTTACACGCCGCCTACAGGAATGCCTACGCTTACTTTTCTCAAAAATAGTCAGTCGCTCACGCAAAATAGCATGAATTGGGGGAAATATTTATTCCTGCAAAGACAAGCGGCATTTCGTTTGAAAGAACTTTTACACTATGTAGAAAATACAGAAACTTGTCGTAGCATTTTGATACAGCAATATTTTGGCGAGGAAACGGCAGAAAAATGTGGCAAGTGTGATGTTTGTATTGGGCGGCACAAAACACAAGTAAATGATACGGATTTTGAGATTTTACAAAAAGAAATACAGCTTTTTTTGACAAAAAATCCTGAAACTTCTTACCGAGATACCCTGCAATTAGTACAAAAAGGCAGCCCCTCCCAAAAAGAGGAAGTGCTGCGTTATTTGATAGACAAAGGGATTGTGATTTCGGATAAATTGACTCGTTTGAAGGTGAAATAATAACCATAGATTTTGATAACGACATAGAAAATCGGCAGGCACTTCTAACTATAATTGCGCATAAGAAACAATAATAAAAAAATCAAACCCTGTCAGGGTTTGATTTTATTTGTGTGTTAATCTGCGAGAAATTAAATACATAACTTACTCCGAAATCCCCTAGCAGCATAATAAGATTCTGCTCCGTTATGATAGGTAAATACAGTGTATTGATATATTGTTTTCTTTGCGCCTTTATATCTTTGCGGCTTTGCGTGAATTTTTAAATAGATTATCCTTTTATTTACTTGTGTTGAGCTTGCCGAAATATTTTTCATTCCTTATGACGTTTTATAGAAAAATATTTTAACGAGAAAATTTATTTTACACCAATAACTCCTGATTTACGCCCAAGCTAAACAAAGCAAAATCATATTTTACAGGGTCCTCTGCACAATATTGCCTAAGACTTTCGGTAAGTTCTATTGCCGCTTTCCAGTCATTTTGTGTGCGAGTCAGCAGCCCCAATTTCCGCCCGACATTACCTGTATGCACATCTAAGGGGCAAATCAAATCAGCAGGAGAAAGACTGTTCCACAAACCAAAGTCCACCCCACAATTATCTTTGCGCACCATCCAACGCAGGTACATATTGATACGCTTTGCACTTGAACCCGCAAGGGGCGAGGCAATGTGTTTCTTTGTCCTTTCGGGAAAATCTGCTGCTGACAAAAGTAAGTTTCTGGCTTGATTGATGGCATGAAAAGCACGATTTTCGCTATTGTCTACCTGAAAAATACCTTCTAAGCCCCCATGATTTGCATAAACATTACGCAAAGACAAAATAATCGCAATTGCATCAGTCGCATTCATCGTTCGATGAACAAAGGTCTGCATTTTTCCCAAATCAGCGACACTTGCCTCATTCACAAAAGCGTATGGGCTATAATCCATCGCTTCCATCAACCTTTTTGCGCTACGAATAATGAGATTTCTTTTTCCCCAAGCAATCAAAGCTGCCAAAAAACCAGCAATTTCTATGTCTTCTTTTTGCGAAAAAAGATGAGGAATAGAAATAGGGTCGTCCTCCACAAAATCGGGGCGATTGTATTGCAAAGCTTTTTGGTCTAATAAGGCTTGAATATTGTCCATTTTTATTTTTTTAGGGGAATAACGATGTCGCCCAAGTCCTCTTTGCCCGTAATATCATAATCTATTCCATTGACTTTCAGCGTTTTTTTTGTGTTGCGAGAACACTCACAGCACTTATTTTCCTGATAGGTCTCATTTTGAAGATGTATATCTGTAATATCGAAATGTGTACCATCTGACAAACTAATGCGAAAATGATGTTCGTTCAAATTTATTTTGTTTTCTGCACCATAAATGCCGAGCCACCCACCCAATATCAGCAAATAATGCGTACTGTCAAAGGTTACATACTCGTCTGTGCGAGTGCTATCTTTGAATAATTGGACAGAATCTAAGACAATATTTGCTGTATCCATGCGATACAAAAT
>JAAFHL010000030.1:18524-20499 GCA_013298365.1 Bacteroidota bacterium
TATCTACTTCATTATCACTAAATCCGCCTTCGGAAGGCAGTTTCACAAATTGAAAACCTACGGCATCATGCCAGTTTCCAAAGCAGTCGCATACTGCGTTTCGGCAGCAGCCACTAAGGACAATAAATGCAAAGCAAAAAATGTATAAACGCATGTTTTGTATGATATTAACCATTGACCTGAAAGATAACATTTTCATAGATGTCTGCTAAGGGTAGCGACAGGTCTATTTGAGATAAATTGACAATTTCCGCCAAATCGCTGTAAGCTGTATATATCCAATCTTCCCCTTTTTTCTCCCAAAGCCTTACCTTATAATCGTCCTGTGTAATTACCATATAATATAGTAAAGACGGCATTTTAAGATAATTATCTAATTTATGGTTCAAATCTATGACAAAAGAGCTATCAGACAGTACCTCCACAATCAAAGAAGGATTATGAAGGGTTATTTTTTCTTGTAAATCTAACGGATTGCACGTAAAAATAAGGTCAGGATAATAATATACACTCTTTTTTGCTACTTCCAATCGGATATTTTCAGCAAAAATATCACATTTTCGCTTATTTTGCTTGATAATTGAACGAATGATAAAAGCCGTGTTTAACACAATTCGATTATGATTAATCGTTGTGCCAGCCATTGCCCAAATGTAACCGTTTTCGTATTCATAACGGTCTTTGCTTTGTTGGTCTATATCGAAATAGTCTTCAGGAGAATATACTGTATTTGCTAATGATAATTCTGCCATATTCTGTGAATTTTCTGCTAAAATAGTGCTTTTTTGAGAAAATAGCACTATTTTAAACAAGATTATTATTGAAAGAAGATTTAAAACAACTCTGCCTGTCCACTATCATCTACCTTCACGTCCTCGCCTGACCACTCAATTTGCGCACCTACTTCTACGGTTTCCGTTTCAGGGATTTCTTTCGTAATTTCCTTGATATTTTGCGGCTTGTAGAGCGAATTGAGTTTGTTGCCCATTGCTTTCCAGCCTTTTACCTCAATAAATTCCGACAAACTGACCTCTTGATTTTCGGTTGTTGCATGTTTGCCTGTGCCTTTTTGATAGGTATAAGCTATCCATGGTTCAGAGTCTGATGACACAAAAATGAGTTTTGAGCCATTTTCTTCACTGATGAAAGGAAATGTTTTGCCTTCGGTAGTTGTTTCAATATGAAAACGTTTGACAAAATACTCTTTTTGCTTGCCCTCAAAATGTACTGCACTTATGACTGTTTCGGAGCTTAATTTTTCGATAATGGCAATTTTTTCTACTTCATAGCGGTTCGTCAATTCAAAATTGGTAACTTCATAATAGCCATTTTTATATACCACCAAAATCTTATCGTGTGTATCAAAATCGCCCAAAAACTTGCCTCTGCCATCAATATTCAATTTGCTCACATTTTCATCATACCAAATTTTGCGCCCGCCCAAACTAGATGCACCTACCGACTTACGCACAATTTTGCGAATCGGATATTTGGTAGCGATATTTCCTTGCGATTCACGTCCTTTGATGGCAATTTCGGAGAAATCGTAGTCAAAAGTCTTGTTTTTTGCGGTGCAACCTTGTGTGAGAAAAATGCCCACAATTTCGGTTTCGCCATTCGGGTTGTGTGAGAAATATAACAAACGAGAACCTTTTGTGCCTTTTGTGATGTCATATTCTCTGTCTCTTGTGATAGCCGTTACTGTAAAGCGTTTTGCGTAGTTGTTGCCTGTTTCCGCATCTCGATAGACTGCATGATACACCATGCGCTCATCGTTCTTTTTCCACACAGCTAAATGTATGATTTCTTTGCCAAAAAATGCTTTTTCCGAAACTTTGGAGATTTTGTATTTTCCATCTGCCAAAAAGACAATAATATCGTCCATATCGGAACAATCACATACATATTCGTCTTTTTTGAGGTTGTAGCCCACAAAACCTTCTTTGCGATTGACGTATAATCTCTGATTTGCTAC
>JAAFHL010000300.1 GCA_013298365.1 Bacteroidota bacterium
CCTGTAACCTTAATCTGCCACGTTTCCTTTTGCCCTGGTTGCAATTTATTGCGAAAAGTCGAAAATTCCAATTTTAAATTATTGTCCTCTTTTTCTTGGTTGTAAGAATGTAACAGCAAATTCTGCACGACATTTTTGCCTAAATAAGTCGTGGTAAATTGGAAGTTTTTGTAGCCATTTTTTTCGCCTGTATGGATAAACGTCTTAACAGCCTGTGTATTTTTGAGGTTAAACCATTCCCCTTTTGGCAAAAATTTCCCATTTGCTTCTTCTACAAAGACCCAAATATTTTCGGTACTGCCAAAAATGATTTCACTTTTTTCGCCTAATTTGCCTTGTGGCTTGTCTGTATTTACATATAAAATTTGCGAATTAGCAAGTTTTCCTTTTTTCATTTCTTCTATATCAAAGAAATAGGTTTTTGTAAGCGGTGTGCCAAAAGCATCTTGCGTTTTAATTTCTAAGACATAATGCCCAATTTCCAAGGCTTTGAAACGATTGTTAAAGTCTATTTCCTTGTCATTTGCGGTATTAAAAGGTAAGGAAAAAACCTGTTCTACTCGTTTTCTGCTACGAACTTCGCCCTCATTTTTATATGGCTCATTGGGGAAAATCTTTTTAAATTCGCTCTCACTCAATACAAATTCATCGGGCATAACCCAATTTCTTTGGCGCAAATAGCCTTTATCGCTTTCAAGTTTATACGCTGTAAGCGTGCCTGTTGCAGGTGTAAAAATCTGGTTTGTATTGACCGAAGAAATCGAATATTTCATTTCTTTTTCTGCCAAATCTATTTTTTTCGGCAAAGAAAACTGAATATCTATGTCAATATAGCCCGCACGAGGCGAAATCTCCGCAGAATGTGTCTCGCCCGACAAATCCACAACATCTGCATAAACCTGATATTGATACTGCGGTTTGTTATCGGCACTAATGCTGCTATCTACACTCGCCAAAAATTCAATGTCAAATTTGCCTTCGGCATTTGTCGTTATCGTTCCTTTTGCCACCTCTTGCCCCTGACTGTATGGCATCGGTCGCCACCAATACCAATCGTACCAATAGGGAAAAGTCGCAGAACGCACAATTCGATAATTGACAGTCGCATCTTGCACCATGTTTCCTGCGTAATTTTGGGCAATGCCTGTAACTTTTATCTGTTCTCCGATTTTAAAATTGCCTTTTAGCGTATCAAAACGCACCTCAAATTTGGGGCGTTTGTATTCTTCTACCCGAAAATTGATGCGCTGACTTGGGGTTTCTGATTCCAAAGTAAAATTGCCTGTTAAGCCTGTACTTGGCAAGACAAAAGAGCCTTGAAAAGAGCCATATTCATTGGTTTTGAAGGTTACATCGCTGATTTGCTGCCAATTTGCATTGCGTAAAATCACTTTTACCTCCTCATCTTGAAGGGTTTTATAGGCTTTTTCGGCTTGTTCAAAAAGAATCCCTTTGAAATAAACGGTCTGCCCAGGACGATAAATGCTTCTGTCTGTAAAAAGCTGACAATGTGTGCTGGGTTCGTAAGTTTCGGGAATATTGTGCTGCTTATGCGGATTGATATTTGACAAAGATTGCGTGGTAAGATAGCTATCTTTGGCGGTGCTAAATTTTATATAATATTGATAATCAATGAAAAGCGAATCTGGAATATTATCTCTTTGCTTCTGCTCATGCAAATAAACATCATATTCTCTCAAATACGGAATCTCTACCAAACCATTTTTGTCGCTTGTATAAATATGTGCTATTTTGGGTTTTCTGCTGCGTATCAAATCGGGTTTGAAGGTGTTTTGTTCTATACGACAAACCTCCACTTTTACACCTGCTTGCGGCTCACCTGTTTGACTGTTCACAATGCTAATTTGCTGCACCTGATGAATGATATCTTGACGAACTGCGTAGGTAAGGTTGGTAACTTGGCAATGAATCATAGACAAAATATTGCTTTCACTTTCCTTAAAATCTGCATTTAAAGAGCTGATAATCAAATATTCTCCCGCAGGCAAAGCGTCTAATTTTTGCTCAAAACTATGTTCTCGCATATCGGGATTCATCTTCCAATCGTAAGCCCATTCGTAAGTAGGTTTTAAAGAAATGAGCATAGAATCGAACCAATAACGAGGCAAACCATACGAATAAGTAATGGCATACGCCCTTAATCTGGCTTCATTTTCTTCCTGAAAATCTTCAAAAAGACGTTTCTGTATCTTTTCATCTAAACGAATGGCACGCAAAAAGACTCTGTCTGTATTTTTATAGGCAATTTTTATCAAAATAGGCTTTTCCACAGCTTGTAATTCGCCCATTTGTACCGAAATATTTTTGGCTTCCCACGCACAAAGCAAATTATGTGCGGCAGGGGCTTCATAAGCAGTTTCATTGTCTTGTGAGACATTTTTCAAAAAAGTATAGGCTTCTTTTATCGCAAATTGATTGGTTTTCTTTTCATCTTGTGGGTCGTAAGATTTTTCGGTCATTTTGATTGCTAATTCTCTGGCAACCAATAAGTTACAATTTTTATTTTGATTAAAAGCATACAATTTTTGCAAAGCAGCCAAATACAATTCATTTTTTTTCTTTGCATCAAAAAAATTATCTCTTACCCATTTCAAGCGCAATAAATCGGTGTGTGCCAAGGCATAATCATTTTTATTTGCCAAATGAAAAGCAGTAATTTCTTGAAGCAATTTCATGGCATACAATTTGTAATCGCTGGTATCTGGCGAAGAAATCGGCATTTTTGCAAAACTTTCATTCAAAGCAAAGTAGCCTATATCATTGATTTTGAACAAGCAGGTTTGTTTAAATAAGTATTTTCATTCATCAAAAAAGCAACTACTTCATGCGCCAACACATCATACGCAGTCGTTTTGTACTTTTCATTTTCCTCTACATTGTAATAAGCTGCTAAAATCTCTTTGATAGTTGAGACCGGAACGGCTTGCAATTGCTTGGCATCTTTCAAACTTTGCAAATACAAAATCCGTACATTTTCCACAAAATCATTGGCAGACCACGTTTTTACGTCTTTTTTTTCAAATTTTGTGGTCGCACTTCGCTGCCTGATACGGTATTGTTCCTCCCGATAATACGCCCACAACAAATCGGCAGTATAGGATTTTAACAAGGCTTTTTCCAAAAAATCTTGGCTTTCATTCGCCTCTTTTTCCAACAACAAAAAAGCATCTACAATACCATCTTCGCTACGAGAAGCCGTAAATTTGGCATGATACAAAAAGGCTTTTATCGCTTTGGGATAGTCTTTGGCAGCTTTTTCTTTGTTATAAATGAGCATCACCACCGAATCAGCAGATTGAGGCAAGCCTCTTTGCTCATATTGTGTAACCGTTTCCCAACTTTGTGCCGATAACACATAGGAAAATACAAGCAGCAGGAGGAATAATAAGTGTTTTGTTTGGAACATAGTATTATATTTTGAGGCTAATATGAGACTTTTTTTGGGATAATTCCATAAAAAATAGAACATTTGTTTGCTGTACTTAATTTCTCGAAGATTAACACAGATTAAACCGCAGATTATGCCATTGCGGGTGTTTTAATCAATGCCACCCGCAATTAAAATGAGGGGTTTCACTATTCCACCAAAGTGCTAAAGTGCTATTTTCTCAGAAGTTCTCATGATAGAATGATGCTGAAAATCATCTTTCTGACTGTATGCCATCAGTAAAACAGCTATCAAATCCTTTGTATATTTATTATTGGCATGATGTAGGGGCTTGCATGTCAAAATAAATTCTTTGGTTTTTAAATTCCTATTTTATGGACATGCCATTCTTATTGATTGTTTTCATGTTACTTTGACAATAGCTTTGCCCCAATAATAAAAATAGGATTGACCTTAATAAATGTATTTTCATTGTGTGAATGTTATAAATGGCGAAAAATTATTTCATGTTTTTTGTACCTTGAGCCTTAGGGTTTGCGTCTTGCAAATTTCCCAAAGGAGGGCTATCTATGCTTCACTAAACAGCCCCCATACAACATTTTTTCCTTTTCAAACTAAATAACAATGTTGTCAGGTGTATGACCTTCACCTGCATAATACGTTTGAAATGAATGGTTTACAATAGCAAAAGTAGTATCTTTTGTAAAAAAATATTTGACTTGTTTTCAGGCACTGAACCCCTACAGAAAAATAATTGAATCTATGAATTTTATGGGAAATTTATCCCATTTTAAGTATTTATAAATTATCGTTCCGAAGTCAATTTGCGTTTTAGGGGTGTGATGTAAACCAAACTATCAGGAAAAGTGCTGGGTGAATACAACATACTTTCCCATTTTTCGCTGACATAAAATAGCTCCACAGACTTGATTCCCTGCAAATAATACAATTTTCCATCAGGCGTTTTTGCTGCACGAGTTTCCTCATAAAAAAAAGTGTCTTTATTAATAGCCAACTGATTAGCTATTTTTTCAAGATTTGCATAATGATATTCACTGCGATGTATGCGTCTTTTTCGCTCATTTTCAATTACTTGTGTATGAGGGATTTCCTCATATTTCCCATCTTTTTCTATAAAATAGGTATCTCGTCCTGTCCCATCTTCAAGCGCTGTTGAAGTTACTAAATAGCCATTTTCATCAAGATGAAGTTGATATGCGCCATTTTTCTTTTCCAAAGGTTTCGCATTTGGTACAGAATAATAAATTCTTGCCCAGCCCTGAAAATTGGCAGGTAGATAAATGTCTTTGTTTGTGCGCTGCATAAAAACCGCAAATCCGATAATGAAGGCAGAAAAGCCCACAGCGGCGATAATAATAATTTTTTCAACTTTGCTTAGTTTACGTTTTAACATAAAATATAAAGATAATTTTGCATGAAACTATTCAATAACTCATCTAGGTTCTAATCTGCCTGCGATTTTGGAGAATTGCAGTACGAGAAAAATAATACGTACTTTTCATTAACTATATAACTTTCACATTGTTGTCTGACATAAATAACTTATTTTTGCCTATAAAAATCTAACAGTTTTTGCGCCAAAATTCGATTATCAAAATATTGCCTTGCATGATTTTGGGCATTTTTTGCCATTTTTTGGGCAAAATCGGCATTTTCCACCAAATAACAAACTGCAAGCGCAAAATCTTCGGGCGTATCTGCCACCAAAACCGCCTCCTTGTGTTTTGCAGGATTTCCCTCCAAAGCAATGCTGCTTGCAACTATCGCCTTTCCTACTGCCATGCCTTCTATTAATTTTATTCTAATGCCTCCCCCTGCCAATAATGGCACAACCATAATGTTTTTCTCTTGCATAAATATTTGAGCGTCAAGCACTTCTCCTATCTTAAAAACATTATCTTTTTCATTTTTATAAGGTAAAAAATCAGGATTCATGTTTCTCCCTGCAATATAAAATTTCAAATGCGGATATTTTGCTCGAATTTTATCCCAAACTTCTGTAACAAACCAAGTTACAGCATCTATATTCGGCTGCCAATCCATTGCACCCAGAAAAAAAATGCTGTCTTTTTCAGGAGAAATATTTTCATCTAAGTTAATATGTGAAATAACAACGCCAAAAGAAGCTGTTAAAATGGGCAACAAAACGCTATTTTGCCGCATAACTGCCTCATCACGCGGCGAAAGAGTTGTAATTGCATCATAGAAATGCCCTTTCAAACATGCCCATTCATAAACTTTATGCCGTTTTGCTAAGTTTTTGAGGTATATTTTTTTGAAAAAATGTGACTCGTTTTCTGCTTGCCTTTGCCAAATTTCCTGCTCTAAATTGTGCGCACGATACACGATTTTTGCTTTTGATAAAGCTCGAATAGTAGGTACATAACTCGTTAGGTATAAACCTTCTAACTGTATCACATCAAAAGTATTTTGCTGCAAAATTGTCCTAAGTTGTGTATGAACATTTGTTTTGTCAAAACGTTCTACATGAAAAGGCAGAGAAGAAAAAAGCATGTTTTTTGCCACTCCGACCAGTCCAAAGCTTGTGTCTATTTCCGCAAAATAGAACTTTGCCTTCTCCCTGACATTTAAAGGAATGTCTGCCAAAGAGCCTTTGTGTTTTTGCGTGCTTAGCACCAAAGTAGAAACTTCACAGCCCGCATCAATAAAAGATTCAATATTTACTTTCATCACCACAGAAGCCCCATCGTATGAGGGGTAAGGCGGTTTGAGACAGAGAAATAATAT
>JAAFHL010000301.1 GCA_013298365.1 Bacteroidota bacterium
TTTTTTCCAATAGCTTTCTTATAAAAAAATACTTTAATAAAAATGGCTAATTTTACCACAAAGTTCACAAAGAACACAAAAATGGATAGAAAAATAAGCTACTTTGTGTTCTTTGTGTTAGTTTTTCTTTGTGAACTTTGTGGTTTAAGTTTTTATGAGAAAGCCATGTAGATGAACGCACTAATTTGTATAAATCTGCATTCATCTACAAGTATATATAATAGCTATTTTCTTTTCCCAAAAGTGGCAAGCAATATCCCAAAACCCAATATCACACTTATCCAACCCAAATAATCGCCCCACAAAACATACAAAGTTTTCTCTTTATATAAATTAATTTTCCCATCTACAATCGTGCGCACCCAATAATCGGTTTTTTGACGGAGATTGCCCTTGCTATCTGCAAAAAGTGAAGTACCTGTATTTGCAGAACGCACAATGTCTCGTCTATTTTCTATTGCCCGTAACACCGTCATTTGTTGATGTTGAATATAGCCCGATGTTTTTCCCCACCAGCCATCATTGGTCAAAATCGCAAGAAAATCTGCATTATCTTTCGTTAATTTGCGAATATAATCGCCATAAACCGACTCATAACAAATCATTGTGCCTACTTTTACACCATCTTTTACTCGAATCGGGTGAATTGAATCGGGTTTTCCATACCCGCCATAGCCGCCGCCAATTTCCACCAAAAGATTTTTCATAAAAGGCAATTCGTCCACAAAAGGCGTTCTTTCCACAAAAGGTACAAGTTTTCCTTTCTCAAAAAAAGCACATTTTCCCGTTACAGGCATCACAACCGATGCGTTGTAAGCCACATAAAAACCTTTACCATACTTACTTGCAGCTACTGGAATATTTGTAGCAGTAGGCTCAAAAAATCGTGCTTCGATAATGCCCGTTAAAATCGGTACTTTTTTGATGCGCACCACGTCCCAAAGGGGGCGAATTAATTTATTAGAATCTATATTGTCGTTCCAAACATAACGAGGGACAGCCGTTTCGGGCATTACCACCAAATCCATGGAATTTAAGCCCGGAAGATTGATAAGGCTGTCAAACATAGCGACTTGGGATTCAGGACTAAAATCACTGTATTTGGAAAAAGGATTGACATTCGGTTGTATAATTCGTACATTTAGGCTACCTGATGGCTTGTAAATCGCTCTATTTTCATTCAAAAAGTAAAAACTCAATAATAGCGGCAAAGCAAGCCACGCCAATAAGCCATATCCTATATTTTTATTCCAAATATTTGTCTCATTTTTTTCTTTTAATAAAAGATAAAGCAAAATATTGGCAAGTAAGATATGAAAAGTTGCGCCTAAAACGCCTGTCCATTCCAAATATTGGATATATCTTGGCAAATAACTCAAACTTATTCCTAAATTATACCAACTCCATGACAAATCCCAATTACAATGCAAATACTCAAATGCTATCCAAAAAGGAATAAGTGCCAATAAAGAATAGGGCGAATCTATATGTCTTTTTCTAAATCTTTTGTACAATAACAAAGGAATACACATCAACAAAGCATTTGCAAAATTGGCAAGGATTCCCGTAGTTGCCGCCATAAATTTTTCGCCCTCATCTACGCCAAAAGCGGTAAAGCCAATCCAGTAGCCACAGCCCCAATTCCAAATCAAGGCAGTGAGGTAAATAAAACCCATAATTTTTCGCCCTTCTTTGATGCGCTCATCTATAATGTACAAAATTGGTACAAAAGCGATGTACATCAAAAAGGGAAAAGGCATTGGCGGAAAAGATGCCGCAAGCAACAATCCTATCACAACCGCCCACAATCCTTGTCGGTTATTGAGCCGAGACAACAATGACAATTTCGCCTTTGATGATTCCATTTTTATAATGTTGAATTACTTGGTCAAAGCTGCCCCTGACCGTTTCTTCGTGTATTTTGGTTAATTCTCTGCTCACCGAAACCTGCCTTTCTTCGCCATAAATCCCCTTTAAATCTTCGAGGGTTTTGAGCAATTTATAAGGAGATTCATAAAAAATAATCGTTCTTGTTTCGTTTGCCAAAAACTGCAAACGGGTTTGCCTTCCTTTTTTTACAGGCAAAAAACCTTCAAAAACAAAGGAATCGCAAGGAAAACCGCTGTTCACCAAAGCAGGTACAAAAGCGGTAGCACCAGGCAACGTTTCTACAAAAATGCCTCTTTTGATAGCCTCTCTCACAATCAAAAAGCCAGGGTCGCTGATGCCAGGCGTGCCAGCATCTGAAATAACCGCCAAATGTAAGTCTTCATTTGTGATTTTATCTAAAATCTGCTGCACTTTATGATGCTCATTGTGCATATGCAAAGAAGTAAGCGGCGTTTTTATTTCAAAATGCGAGAGCAATTTGCCCGAAGTGCGGGTATCCTCTGCGGCTATAAGATGCGCCTCTTTGAGGGTACGCAAAGCCCGCAAGCTGATGTCTTCCAGATTGCCAATGGGGGTAGGTACAAGTGTGATGCGCATATTTGCTGTGTTTTGGCACAAAGATAGGCTTTTTAGCTATATTCTTCGCAAAATAAATTTCTCTATCGCATCAAAGTAATATTCCCATTATACACCTTACTTCCTACCTCAACGGTATAAAAATAAATTCCATCACTTGCTGTTTTGCCATTCTGCAAGTTCCCATTCCAACCTTCCGCACTATTTTCGCTGCGATAATATCGCACGCCCCATCTATCAAAGACTTCTATTTTGATGGATTCATTTCCTTGATACAAAACAAGCCATGAATCAAAAAAGCCGTCACCATTAGGGGTGAAAATATTGGGAATGAATAAATTAGGTTCGGAAATATGATAGATTTGTGAATAAGAACTGGTACAGCCTACTTCATTTTTTATGTATAAAATGACCTCATAATCTCCTTGCTGTGTAAAAACATGGCTTGGGCTATATTCCTGCGAATTTTGCCCATCTCCAAAGTCCCAAAAAGAAGTATAGATATTTGTACTAAGATTTTGAAATTGAACCAAGGCATTTGGGAGGAAAATGGTGTCATTTGGCAAAGGTTGTGAACTGAAATCGGCTTGCAAAGCGTCAAAAACCTGAATGGCGGGTCCCGAAAAAGTATCTTGACAAGCACCTTCACTTATTGCAATCAAGGTAACTTGATATGTGCCTGCTCCCACAAAAGTATGCACCACACTTGGCTCATTATTTACGGCTGTCCCATCACCAAAATTCCAAATATACGCCAATTCGTTACTGGCATTTTCTTGAAAATAAACTTCTGCTGTGCCATTGCAGCCCCACGGATTTGTGCTTATATAATCTGCTATGGGATTAGGTGTTACTTTTATCAACATAGAATCAGAAGCAGCACAGTTTCCTTCTTGTACCGTCAAAATATAGGTGGTAGTTGTGTCGGGACTTGCTACGGGATTGAAAATAAAAGGATTGCTAAGATTATTGCTCGGCGACCAAGTAAAATTCGCTGCCCCCAAGCTGCCTGTGGCACTTAGTTGAACAGAATCTGTGCTACATAAAACGGTTTTATCGGCAGAAATAAGCACATTTGGCGAAGGAATAACTAAAATAGTCACCTCATCGGCAGTGATACATGCGCCAACCTGCGTTGTCAAAGTGTAGGTTGTGGTTTGTGTGGGAGTAGCTATCGGATTTGCAATGCTTGCATCAGAAAGGTTGGCACTTGGCGACCAATTCCACCAAATGGGAGAGGAAATAGAACCATTTGCAAAAACATAACTACCATTTAATTGAACTTGCGTTCCCGAACAAAGCAAAGTATCACTTCCTGCATTTGCGATAGCAGTAGGGAGAACCTGTACCAAAACATCATAACTTGGGCTGATACAACCATAATTGCTTTCTGCTACCAAGGTATAAATTTGATTGCTGTCAGGACTTGCCCAAGGATTTTCCACATTTGTGGCACTCAATCCCAAAGCAGGACTCCACGAAAAAGTGTAACTTGCCGTAGAGTCGCCCCCTGCAATTCCCACTAACTGCACACTATCGCCTGCACATATATCATACACAGGACCTGGATTTGCCGTTGGCAAAGTATGAACATTTATAATAACCGTATCACCCACCGAAGGGCAGCCATTTGCCCAAGCCACCAAGGTATAAGTAGTGGTAAAAGGCGGACTTGCCGTAGGAGAGGCGATATTGGGATTGCTCAAGCCTGCTTGTGGTGTCCAAACGTAGGTATAATTGGCTGTGCCGCCGTTTGAAGCATAACCCAAAAGTTGCGTAGAATCATCTTTGCAAATATGCTGCGAAGGTCCCGCACTTACAATAGGTTGTGTTAAAACATTGACAATGACCGTACTCAATGTATCTAAGGTAGAGAATTTGCTGGTACACCCATGCGCATCTACTACCACTAATCCATAAATAGACGTTGTCGGAGGATGTGCATACGGGTTAGCAATCGTATCATTGCTCAAACCCTGACTTGGAAACCAACTGTATTGATAGGGTGCAGGGCTTGCTGTGTCATTTAATACAATGCCTTGCAAAAAAGTCCCCCAACCATTTTCGCAGATAAATTTATCGGGACCTGCATCTACGATTGGCAAGTCATATACTCTTACCAAAACCGTATCTATTTCGCTTGTACAGCCCTGTCCATCTTGCATTTGCACCCAAACTTGCGAAGTTGTAGTCGGGTTCACAATGGGATTTGCGATATAAGGGTCGCTAATTCCACAACCTAAGGGGTTCAAACAGCCCCATTGATAGTAGAAAATAGGTGGAAAGCCGCCCCAAGGATTCACATTTAATTGAACGCCGCCACTTCCTGCACAGAAAAACGTATCATTGCTGGCAATCGCATAAAAATCTGTGGCGATTTTGACCCTAACCGTATCTCTTGTAATGTCAAAAGGAGGACAATTCGCTTTATCTGTACCAATAACAATCAAATCGTAGGTGCTGCCCCCATTTCCACAAGTAGGACGAATACATACCTGCCCCCAAACCGTATCGCCTTGTGTAGGCGAAAAAGTCGCATACGCCAAACCATTAGATTGTCCTGTCATGGCATTTACCGCTTCAAAACTATAACTCATTCCATTTTGACTTGTCAAATCTACAATATAAAAATCATAGCAAGCTGAATCTGTATAATGTAAATAAATCGTATTTCCAACATGGTTTGTGCCTGTTAAGTCATGTGCAATGAGGGGCGGAATCGTGATAGGGTCGCTTATGACTACCCAAACCGTATCATACACAGAAAGTGTATTATTACATTTTCCGTTGTCATCAACACGTACAATGAATGGAAAAGTCATTCCTTCTGTACTACAATCGGGTACCCAACAAATTTGTGCATTTAAGGGATTTATGCCTGAAAAACTCACAGAAGCAGGATTTGTGCCTGAAAAAATGGGACTAATGGCAAAACCTGTTAAAGTATCGCTTACATTGGTGTCATTAAAGAATACTTTATAACAAATATTATCTAAGGCATCTGCATAAATGGTATCATTAGAAAAAACATTTCCTGTCAAATCATGTGTAGCAGTAGGTGCTTCATTTGGGGGAATGAGAATGTGAATAAAAACAGTGTCTTTGTCTTGCAAATCGGTATTGCAACGGGCATTATCCGTTGCTTCTATCACAAAAGGAATGATTTGGTCAATGTATTGACAATCAGGAGTCCAGCAAATTTGCCCATTTAAGGGATTTATGCCCGAAAAAGTAAGGGTAGGGGCATTTCCTCCCCCTGAAAAAATAGGAATCAAAGGATATACATTCAAAGAGTCCCCTGCATTGATGTCTGTTACCGAAAAACCATAACAAAAACTGGACAAAGCATTGATATAAATCGTGTCATTGCTGTTATTTGTTCCTGCTAAATTGTGGGAAATAACAGGTGCTGTATTGACAGGAATACTTACATTTACCAAAACGGTGTCATAATCAGACAAAGAATTGTTGCATTTCCCATTGTCTTTTACCCCAAAAATGAAAGGGATTTGTAAGCCATCATAACTACAATCAGGTGTCCAGCAAATCGTGCCTGTAACAGGATTAATGCCACTAAAAGTTACAATAGGCGGGTTTGCACTGGTAAAAATAGGGCTTAAAGCTGAAAATGTGAGTGAATCGCTCGCATTTGCATCTGTAGCCGTGAAGGTAAAACAGAAATTATCTTCTGCAAAAGTGCTAAGCACATT
>JAAFHL010000302.1 GCA_013298365.1 Bacteroidota bacterium
CCGCACCAAAGCGCAATACAAGCATGATGCCTAAGTCTTTTTACATTATCAACAAACTCATTTTCAATATTTTGCAAAAAAGCAGCATCGCCTGGATACATGGCACAAGCAAACATAAAATCCTGCCAAATCAAAATACCTTTTTCATCACATAACTTATAAAACCTGTCATCTTCGTAGTAGCCGCCGCCCCAAACTCGCAGCATATTGAAATTTGCGTCTTTGCAAGCCTCAATCAAACGAGGAATATTGGGAGTTGATGTATTTTTGTCAATCATATCATAAGAGACATTTGTTGGAAAACTTTCGGCAGGTATCCAATTTGCCCCCTTGATAAAAATAGGTAAATCATTGACTTTCAAGTAAAAACTTCTGCCTTTTTCGTCTTTTTCTTGAATGACTTCTATTTTTCTAAATCCCCAATCTATGCTTTTAATATCTGTTACTTGCTTGTCTTTCAGTATTTTAACATAGAAATGATATAAATAAGCTTCTCCATACCCATTTGGAAACCAGAGATGCGGATTTGAAATGGAAAAAGGAAGACTTATATAATTAATTCCTTTTGTTATATTTATTTCTTTTTGCAGTAAAAATTGATTACCCAAATCTGATATTTCTATTTTTCTTGTGGCATTTGTATCTGAAAAAAGCGTAATTTCTGTACGCATATTTGCGAGTGAAAGAGAAAGGCTATCTTGCACAAAATGAACATCTTGTATCATTTCAGCCCAAGCACATTTGAGGTAAATCGGTCGCCAAATACCACAAGTTACAAACCTTGGTCCCCAATCCCAGCCATATTGATATTGAGCTTTTCGGGTATAAATTCTTTCTTTTTCGGGCAAAACATGGGGATTCTTTTTTGCCAAAATCTTGCCAGAATCTGCCGCAGGATAAAAACGAATGAGCAAAGTATTTTCGCCTACTTGCAGCCATTTTTTCACCTCCACAGGATAAGTGCAAAACATATTATTGCTGCGTAAAATTTCTATTCCATTCAATTTCACCTGACTATACGTATCTAAGCCTTCAAAAATAAGTTGAATTTCTCGTGCAGAAAGTTGCTTTTCTGTTATCTCAAACGTCCCCTCATACTCAACTATTTGATGTTCAAGTTCTTGTAATTTCTTTTCATTGTCTTGAAAAAAAGGGACTTGTATTTTTTGATTGCGTAGCAAATCTGTATGAAAAGTGCCAGGAACTTGTGCGGGCAGCCAAATCGGTTGATGCAACTGATGAAAAACCCAAGTCGCAGGCAAAACAATATGTTGTGTTTGTGCAAAAAGATATAATGGCAAAAAAACAAAAAAAGAGATGATTTTTATTCGCATAGAATTGCTTGGGAGATATTAGTTTTTAGCACATATTGGGAACGATACAAAGGTAGCAACTATTTGGAAAAATGTTTACTTTCAAATTGTTAATTTGCAAAAACGCTGAAAAATAACTTGCTAAGGTTGTCCATTCTGCAAGAATCCAGAAAACTGCTACTGAATCACTTAGCTTTTCTGGATTCTTGCAGAATGGTTATCTTATTTTTCACTCGTTCCTAATTTGCAAAAACGCTGAAAAATGAAATAAATATAAATATTTATTTTAAAAATATGTTTATTTTTGTAGGCTATAAATAATAAATTGTTACTTTTGTAGTATATTTTATATAAAATCATCATTTTTTAAACTCAAAAACAATAAAATTAACATTATGTGTGGAATTATCGGATTATTTGCTTTGTCAAGCAGCATAAAAGAATTGAGACCCAAAGTATTAGAAATGTCCAAAAAAATCCGTCATCGTGGACCCGATTGGTCGGGTATGTATAGTGATGACAAGGTAATTTTTGCCCATGAAAGATTGGCGATTGTGGACCCGCAATCGGGTGGGCAGCCTTTGTATAATAAAGATAAAAGTTTGATTTTGGCGGTAAATGGTGAAATTTACAATCATCAAGAATTGAAAAAAGAAATCACTGATTATGCGTTTCTTACACATTCAGATTGCGAGGTAATTTTGGCTTTATATCAAAAAAAAGGCATTCATTTTATCGAAGAATTGAATGGCATTTTTGCATTTGCTTTATATGACAAAGAAAATGACTGCTATCTCATTGCTCGAGACCATATAGGCATTATTCCCTTGTATATGGGCTGGGACAAAGATGGGAATTTTTATATCGCTTCTGAATTAAAATCGCTTGAAGGCGTTTGTAATAAAATTCAAGAATTTTTGCCTGGACATTATTTGTATAGCAAAGACGGACACGAATTGCAAAAATGGTACAAAAGAGAATGGATAGATTACGAAAATGTGAAGGAAAATGTATCTGATGTGAGTGAATTGCGCAAGGCTTTGGAAGATGCCGTACATCGTCAGTTGATGTCTGATGTGCCGTATGGCGTTCTGCTTTCTGGCGGTTTGGATTCTTCGATTATATCTGCCATTACCAAAAAATTTGCCGCAAAACGCATAGAATCGGACGACACACAACAGGCTTGGTATCCACAATTACATTCATTTGCCGTAGGTTTATTGGGTTCGCCTGATTTAGCTGCCGCCCGAAAAGCCGCAGAACATATTGGCTCTGTACACCATGAAATCAATTTTACGATTCAAGAAGGTTTAGATGCCATTAGAGATGTGATTTATCATTTAGAAACTTATGATGTAACCACAATTCGTGCCTCTACGCCGATGTATTTGCTGGCGAGGGTTATCAAGTCTATGGGGATAAAAATGGTGCTTTCGGGGGAAGGCGCAGACGAACTTTTTGGCGGTTATTTGTATTTTCACAAAGCTCCAAATCCACAGGCTTTTCATGAAGAAACGGTAAGAAAATTGAATAAACTTCACTTATATGACTGTCTTCGTGCGAACAAATCGCTTGCTGCTTGGGGCATAGAAGGACGTGTACCTTTTTTGGACAAGGAATTTATGGACGTTGCTATGCGTTTGAATCCCAAAGACAAGATGGCAGGAAATGGCAAAATAGAAAAATGGATTTTACGCAAAACCTTTGAAGATTATCTTCCTGAAAGCATTGCTTGGCGACAAAAAGAGCAATTTTCTGATGGGGTAGGCTATGGCTGGATTGATACCTTGAAAAAAGTTGCCGCAGAGGAAGTAAGTGATGAGCAGTTAGCAAATGCAAAATTCCGTTTTCCCATTCACCCACCTATGTCAAAAGAAGAATATCGCTATCGAGTAATTTTTTCGGAATTATTTCCGTCCGATTCCGCAGCGATGTGTGTGCCTTCTGTAAAATCGGTGGCTTGTAGCACGCCCGAGGCGTTGGCTTGGGACGCTTCTTTCCAACATACAAATGACCCTTCTGGACGTGCTGTGAAGGCGGTGCATGTAGATGGGTATAAATAATGTTGGGAGTTTTGTGGTATTTACTACAATCATGGCAATATAGCATACGATTTAGTTTGTGTTGATATGTTTTGACACAAACTAAATGGTATGTTACAGCAAAGCCTAAATGACTTTCTCATAAAAGATAAAAACACAAAGTTCACAAAGAAAAGCCCGCACAAAGAACACAAAATAAACTATTTTTATATACATCGTTGAGTTCTTTGTGAACTTTGTGGTAAAATTCAACTTATTTATTCAAGTATTTTTTTTATGAGAAAGCCATGACAAAGCCTAAACTTAACGTGAAATATCTCAAAAAAAGGGTAACTTTGTGCTGCCATTTTGTGCAATAATTTCTCATGTCAATGAAATCACTCAAAGCTCAGCAGCATTTTTTGGCAGATAGCCAATCGCAAATAGCCGTTTTAACGGAAAAAGGTTTTCCTATTTTTCAAGAAAAAATGAAAAACGCTCATCTTTTTCCCTTAACACCTACGCACATAGAAATTTTTCAAATCAATTTAGGGAAAATGTGTAATCAAACGTGTAAACATTGCCATGTAGATGCGGGACCTGACAGGAAGGAAATTATGACACAAGAAACGATGGCGCAATGTTTGGCGATTTTAGCAAAAACAGATATTTCTACCGTAGATTTGACAGGTGGCGCACCCGAAATGAACCCGCATTTTCGTTGGTTCGTGGAAGAATGTTATAAGTTAGGAAAAAAGGTGATGGTTCGCTGCAATTTGACCATCATTGTTGCCAATAAAAAATACCATGATTTGCCCCAATTTTTCCAAGCAAACGAGGTAGAAGTCGTAAGTTCTCTGCCCTTTTACAACAAATCTCGCACCGACAGTCAGCGAGGAGATGGCGTGTTTGAGGATTCTATCAAAGCCCTCAATATGCTCAATGAAGTTGGATATGGCAAAGAAAATACAGGGCTTATCCTCAATTTAGTCTATAATCCTGCGGGGGCTTTTATGCCTGCTGCACAAAGTGATTTGGAAAAACAATTTAAGCAATCGTTAAAAAAAGACTTTAACATTGACTTTAATCAGCTTTTTGCGATTACAAACATGCCGATTAGTCGCTTTTTGGATTATTTAATTGTCTCAGGCAATTATGAAAACTATATGGAAAAATTGATTAACGCATTTAACCCTAATGCCGCCGCAGGAGTTATGTGTAGAAATACGATTTCCGTAGGTTGGGACGGAAAGTTATATGATTGCGATTTTAATCAAATGTTGGACTTAGAAGTAGATTTACCTAGCACAAAAAGTATTTGGGATTTTGATTTAGCCGCATTGAATACGAGAAATATTGTCTTAAATCAGCATTGTTATGGCTGCACAGCAGGTTCGGGTTCAAGTTGTGGGGGGAGTTTATAAAAAATATTCGCAATAACATAAATCATGGCAATCATAGCACCCTTTCAAGGCTGGCGATACAATCCGCAAGTAATCGGCGATGTAAAACAAATGTTATCTCCTTTGTTAGATGCCGCAAGTGCGTCTCAAATCAAGGCTTTGTATCAAATAGAAGCGAATTCGATTCATGTTTCTGTGCCTCAATCGCAAAGGCAGGCTGTGGATAAATTATTGGCGTGGAAGCATCAGGCTATTTTATTGCAAGATAAAATGCCTACGATTTATGTTTATTATCAAACTTTTCGCTTGCCAAATGAAGAAAAACGCTACACAAGGCGAGGTTTTTTGTGTATGCTTCAAATCGAAGAAACCGAAAATAACAAAATGATTATCCATGAAAACACCTTGGCTTCGAGCGTGAATGAAAGGATACATTTTTTGGAAAAAACCCGCATGAATTTCATTCCAACACATAGTTTGTATGAAGATACAAGTTTTGAATTGGAGCAAATGATGGATAGTTATATGCAAACACCTTTGTTAGAATATGATGATATACAGCAAGTTACGCATCGTTTTGCGGCAATCACAAAGGCAGAAGATATTACATTTTTTCAGCAGGTTTTGGCGGATAAAATATTGTACCTTGCAGATGGACATCATCGTTGGGAGAGTGCCAAAGGTTATTATCAACAGCTTAAAAATGCAGGTTTGTTAGCTGAAAATGAAGGGGCAAAATATCATTTTACCTATCTTACCAATCTTTGTGCAGATGATTTGCGCATTTTGCCTACGCACAGGATTTGGCGACCTGCAATTGATGGCGGCATTGAAAAATGGTTGCAAAATATTGATACTTATTTTACCATTACGGACATTTCGGGTTCGCCCACGCCTTTGTATGAGTATTTGCGAGAGAAAAAATATGCCTTTGGGCTGCTGCACAAAGAGGCAGAATATGTGATAGAATTGCGGAAAGAATTGAATCCTCGTTTACATATTTCTTTGCCTTTGCCCAATGAGGTTAAAGACTTGTCTTACACCGTTTTACACTATTTTATTTTTGAAAAAGTAGGCTTTATACCGTACAATCGGCAAAGTAATTCCCCTTCTATTCGCTACGAAAAAAGCTATTCCCAAGCGGTCAGGGAAGCAGGAAAAGGGGCATATTCCTTTATTTGTAGAGAAGTGAGCCTTTCTGAAATGATAGCGGTTTGCTTAGCGGGTGCTACAATGCCACCTAAAGCTACCTATTTTTATCCCAAAGTGGTATGTGGTTGGGTTTTTGCTGAAATATAATTTTTTTCTCAAAAAGTTTGAATTACTAAAAAATATCCTTTACTTTACAGCAATATTTATTCTTTATGAGCAATAAGGGGAAGTAAATTATCAAGCAGAAAGTAATATCTTTGTAAATCGGTTTTAAATATTAAAT
>JAAFHL010000303.1 GCA_013298365.1 Bacteroidota bacterium
TCCCAGCAGAAAAGAGTTATTTATAGAAATGCCCAAATTTGATAAACTCCCTATTTTGGCTGGCTGGTATAGCAAAGAATATAAAAATCTGGTAGATACAAGGGAAAAATTGAAAGAAGAAATAAAAGCGATAGAAAAGAAAAGAAAGCGTAATGAAATTGCTAAAAAGGAATTGGTGGCAAGTTTTAAAGAGGATTTTAAAAACCTTTATGAGCTAATAGGCACAAAGAGAAAATATATTACAACATGGACTACTGATGAATTATTAGAACAGTTGAATGATACATTACTGTTTGACATTCATGCTATTGAAGAACAACAATTAATGTTAGAAGATAGCTCATTATTCAGCAATTTGTCAAAAGAACTACAACTCAGCTTCAATGACATTAAAATTAAATTAAAAAATGCAAATGATGAATATTTAAAGCTATTAGAATATAAAACTAAATTGTCAAATATAACCAAAGATATTGGCAAATATCAAAAAAATCTTGAAAAACAAAGCGAAAAAATGAGATTGATAGAAGAATCTATCCTATCAGAAAAAAATCAATGTCCTGTATGTAATCAAGAAGTACCTGAAATTTCCATACAAACAAAGGAAATAAAGGAGGCTAAGGAATGGTTAAAATGGCAATTAGTTGATTTTAATATAAGAGAAGATAAAGAAGATAAAAGTGATTTTAGAAGTATCATAAAAACAACTGATAATCAAATAGTGGCAAAAGAAAAGGAAATAGAAGAATTAGGAAAAGAAAAAAGTAGAATAGAAAAGGAAATTTATCGCATCAAAAACCTGAAGGACAAAAAACAAGCAATTATCCAGTTACAAGGGAAAATAATAGGAAAAGCCGAAAGTATAAAGAAGTTTTCAAATACACACATCATGGAAGAAGGTAAATCCTTAGACGATAAACACGATTTTTTAGAAAAAGAACTTGAACGATTAGAATTACGAATTCAACAAAACTATAATATTGAGGACAAAAGGACATCTGCTCAAAAGAAACTAGATAATGAGGTTTCCAGAATTATTAATTTATTGGATTATGAAACTAAAAATGCCAAAATGCATTATAATATTACAGTTGGAGCAAAAGAAGGGCATGAACTTTATGATATGACAAATTCTTCTGAGCCAAGTGCTTTCAGAGAAATAGGCAGTGTATCAAATTTTATAGCTTGTCACTTGGCATTATCATTAGGGTTCTTGTATTTCTTTGCCACAGAAAAAGACTCCAAAGTGCCAAGTATTTTATTTATAGACCAACCCAGTCAAGCATATTTCCCTGATTTCAAAGACAATAAAGATAGAGACAAAGTGGCTAATATTTATCAGACTTTTTTAGATAGTATAAAAAAAATAGAAAAAGAGGCTCATTTTATGCCTCAAATTATTGTAATGGATCATGTTAAAAATTTAGGGAATAATACATTGGAAGAAAACTATTTTAAAGAAGATTGGAGAGACGGAAAAGCATTAATTTAATAGCCACGAAAGAATTTAAATCAAAAATGACACCTCCCATTTTAAATGACACATACAAAAAGGGGCGAAAACCCTTCAAAAGGTTTTCGCCCCTATATATCACAAAGCCCAAAAGCCTAAGCCATCAAAGCTATTGCTCCATCTTTGATTTCATCTACAATAAGTGGGTCGAGCAGCGTGCTTGTATCGCCCAAATTCGACACATCACCTTCGGCGATTTTGCGGAGAATCCTGCGCATTATCTTGCCTGAACGGGTTTTCGGTAAGCCGCTTACAAACTGAATGACATCGGGTTTGGCGATTTTGCCGATTTCTGCTACAACTGTCTCCACAATTTCAGCACGTACTTGTATGGGATTTTCGGGCATTTCTTTGCAGATAATATACGCATAAATGCCCTGTCCCTTTATGTCGTGCGGATAGCCTACTACCGCAGATTCGATGACGTTTTCGTTTTGATTGATGGCGTTTTCGATTTCCGCAGTGCCAAAACGGTGTCCCGACACATTGATAACGTCATCTACCCTGCCAATGATGCGATAAAAACCATGTTCATCACGTCTTGCGCCATCTCCTGTGAAATAATAGCCTTTGTAAGCCGCAAAATAGTTGATTCGGCAACGCTCATGGTCGCCGTAGGTAGTGCGCAAAATGGAGGGCCAAGGGGCTTTGATACACAAATAGCCTTCTACATCATTTCCTTCTATCTCATTTCCTTCCCCATCTAACAAAACAGGTTGCACGCCAGGCAAAGGCAAGGTTGCATGTGCAGGTTTCATAGGCGTAATACCCGCCAAAGTAGAAATCATAATGCCGCCCGTTTCGGTCTGCCACCAAGTATCCACAAGTGGGCAACGATTTTTGCCAACATGTGTATGGTACCAGTGCCAAGCCTCCTCATTGATAGGTTCGCCCACAGAACCCAATACTTTCAAAGAGTCCAAAGAATAAGAAAGTACGTGGTCTTCACCAGCTTGCATCAAAGAACGAATTGCTGTAGGGGCTGTATAGAAATGTGTTACCCCAAATTTGTCGCACACCTGCCAAAATCTGCCTGGGTCGGGATAAGTAGGGACACCTTCAAACATCAAGGTCGTTGCACCTGCCAAAAGCGGACCATACACGATATAGCTATGTCCTGTTACCCAACCCACATCAGCCGTACACCAATGCACATCACTTTCATTGTATTGGAAAACATTGCGGAAAGAATAATCTGCATAGACCATATAGCCGCCACAAGTATGGACAACGCCTTTGGGTTTGCCCGTTGAGCCAGAAGTATATAAGATAAAAAGCGGGTCTTCTGCGTCCATGATTTCGGCTTCGCACACTTTCGAGGCTTTTGGCAATTCTTCATGCAAATAAACATCTCTGCCTTCTTGCATATTTACTGCCCAGCCCACCCTGTCCACGACAATCACTTTTTCTACGCTTGTACACATTTCCAAAGCCTCATCAACTACCCTTTTTACAGGAATTTGCTTTGCCCCACGATTCATGCCATCAGAAGTGAGTACCATAGAACAGGCTGCATCATTTATTCTGTCAGCAAGGGAATGGGCAGAAAAACCTGCGAAAACTACGGAGTGAATTGCGCCAATTCTGGCACAAGCCAACACAGAAACCATCAATTCGGGAATCATGGGCATGTAAATCGCAATTCTATCCCCTTTTTTTGCGCCATTGTTTTTCAATACATTGGCAAATTGATTCACTTTTTCGGAAAGTTCCCTGTATGTCCAACGCATGTATCTTTCTTTGGGGTCATTTGCCTCCCAAATCATCGCAAGTTTGTTGCCCCTTGTAGCGAGATGACGGTCAATACAGTTTTCGGTGATATTGAGTTTTCCGCCAATAAACCATGCTACTTTGGGTTCTTCAAAGTTCCATTCCAGCACCTTGTCCCATTTTTGTCGCCAAGTAAAATTTTCGGCGATTGCGCCCCAAAAGCCTTCAAGGTCTTGAACACTGGCAGCGTATGCGGCTTGATATGCTTCGTAGCTATGTAATCTGTTGTAGTCCATATTGTTGGAAATAAGATGTATGTTTTTGTCTCGCAGATAAACGCAGATGATAGCAGATTTACGCAGATGAAGAGGGTGTTTTTATAAAAGTTGTAATCCATTTTCCTAACTTTCCACTCTCAACTCCAAAAGCGATTCCTACCCCTCTTTCTTTCAGTTTATCATGTATTTCTGTGAGAATAAGTGGGTCGTCTATCGTAGAAGGAACGGTATAATGTTCGCCATCTGCGATTTTGCGAGCGGTCTGTTCGCCATACCCTGCTTCAATGTATCGGTCTATACACAAATAAGAAATATTGAGTTTTCCGCCTTTGAACCAGTGATAAAAGCCGTTTTCGTCTTGCGATAAAATATTTTCGGGGAAAGAAAACCAGTCTAATAGCTGGGCTTGTTCCTTCCAAAATGCTTCTCTGTCGGAGATGCTGCGGTTGTAATGTTCTTGATATGCTGACATGGGAAATGGCGTTTTGTTACTTTCAACCATTGCGAAGGTCTGCGACCGTTCGCAAGGTTGCCATATATCGCCCTTTGAACGGTCGCAGACCTTCAAAGCGGCTGAATTCTTTTTTTGAATTAATTGCTTTACATTTTCTAATAAAACCCTTGTAGAAAAAGGTTTTGTTATGTACATTTCTGCGCGGAGCGACAAATCTTTGTTAATGTCAGTATCTTTTCCTTTTGCAGAAAGAAAAATAACTTTTGCATGTTTTGTTTCCGCATTTGCCTTTATTTTTTCGCAAACTTCGTAGCCATCAACTTCAGGCATCATCACATCTAAAGTGATAATATCTGACTTTTCTTTGTTGCCTATTTCTAAGGCTTCTGCGCCATTTCTTGCGATAAACACCTCAAATCCATTCTTTCTCATCAAAAAATCTAAAGACATCAAAATGCTAGGTTCATCATCTACAATCAATACTTTTGCCATTTCCTTGTGTGTTATGTGTGAAAGTATGGCAAAAATACGGCTATTTTCCTGAAACTCATTCATGTTTTTTAGGATTTATGGGGAGGGAAACGACAAATCTTGCGCCCTCCTCGTTTGTTTTATTTTCTATCCAAATCTCGCCTTCGTGCAACGCCACAATTTTCTGCGTTGTCGCCAATCCTAAGCCGCTTCCTTGTGGTTTATTGATGTTCTTGTTTTTTACTTGATAAAATTTATCAAAAATTGCCTGATGCAATTCTTTAGGAATGCCTTTTCCATTGTCTTCTATTACAATGAAAATCAAAGTATTATCCCTTCTGAGTTCAATCAAAATTTGGTCTTTTGTGAACTTGATAGCATTTGAAAGTAAATTAATTAATACCTGAAATAACATATCTCTATCGCCCCATACCTCAAAATCTGCATCTTTTATTTCCATCGAAATATGAATTTTTTTTTCTTGTGTCATGCCTCGCAAAGCCACGATTGCTTCTCGCATCAGCTCTTTGATATTCAAAATATTGCCTTGAAGTTGAACTTTTCCTGCTTCAAATTTTTCCAAATCCAACAACTGCGAAATCAATCGGGAAATGCGTTCTGTTTCCTTTATTACTGTATTCAAAAAAGTCTGCCTTTCGTCCATCTCCATATCGGGATTGTCGTACAAAATCTCACTCAATGCCCGAATAGAAGTCATGGGGATACGCAACTCATATGTAACGGTGGAAAGAAAATCGTCTTTTAGTTCATCTAATTTCAAATAAGGAACTGGAACAGCCGTAGGCTTTCTCGTTGCCGGAATCTTCATGTTATTATTAGGTATGATAATGCTCATTATCACCGGTATATGGACTTTTGTAGATTTTATTCAACTTTTGATAACTATGTAATATTATATTTTTAATTCAGATAATCTTGTCATTTTTTCATGGAATGACAGGCTTTTCTCAACTAAAAATCCACACCATCTAAAACATATAAGACCAACCGTTATGCTGACACATAACGGTTGAAATCTCAAAACCTCCCCCTAAAAAGTAAAAATAGCACACCTTTCCCCAGCATTTTTTGATGCTTCCATAAATTCTTGCTATCTTTGCGTAATAAATTCATTCCAAAATGCCTTTATTGAAATATTAAACATATATACACATCATCAATGCTGAACGAGAAGTGTATGATAAAATAGGAATTATGAAAGAACAAATAGGCATACCAGCAAATTTACCTTTTAACAAAATAGATAAGATATGCGACCTTATTTATTTTGAAAGACCTATTTTGTCTCATTTCAAAGATGAACATGATCAAGATTATTTTTCTTATTGGGTAGATGAGGACGAAAAAGGATATAGATGGCTGATTTTCAAGGCAGAAGAATATGATATTTATCTTTTCCTCACACAGCAAATAGATTTAAAACGCTTAATTTTAAAAGAGACTATGGTTTATATGAGTACAATAGTTGAGGATTTTTCGGATACCTTACGCCTAAAAAGTAAAGAATTAAGACTTGATTATTTGCCAGAAAGAACCTATTACTATCCGTATGAAATTCCTGATGCTAAGATTAACTGAAAAAGATACATTTAATAATGAACAAAGTATTATTTTTTATAGGAAAAAGAGGTAATATAGAAAAATTCAAAAGTATGATAGCTAATGTAGAAAATGTAGATGAAATT
>JAAFHL010000304.1 GCA_013298365.1 Bacteroidota bacterium
CAAAGAATTGAGAATTTCTACTGCTTTGACGTGCATATACATTTGACCTTTGTCATCACAAGCACCTCTGGCAAAAATCGCCCCATCGGGGTGAACCGCTGTTTTTTTAATCGTAGGCTCAAAAGGAGGCGTATCCCACAATTCCAAGGGGTCGGGCGGCTGCACATCATAATGCCCATATACCAAAATCGTAGGCTTGTCGGCACTGACTATTTTTTCAGCGTAAACAAGGGGGTGACCTGCCGTAGGATAAATTTCACTTTTATCCATATTTAAGGCATCAAGTTGATTTTGAAGCCATTGTGCTGTACGCTGCATATCCTCTTTGTATCGAGAATCTGCACTAATGCTAGGAATTCGAATCAATTCAAACAATTCCGACAAAAATCTGTCCGAATTTTGAGCAACATACGTATTTATTGTGTCCATATAAGTGAGCTAAATTTGGGGTAAAGATAGGACTAATTTAACAGAAATAAAAGCCTCTTTGTAAGAAAAATAATCTGTACTTTTGTATGATAGAATCTATTTTCTCCATTATGCAACATTTAGACATTGAGCTTTTTCATTTTATAAATTCCTTTCATTCCCCATTAGCAGATGTTTTTATGCAAGCGGTGAGTGAAAAATGGACATGGGTGCCTGCCTATCTTTTAGCATTTTTTTTTATTTGGAAAAAAGAAAGCAATCAAAAGGCTTTACTTTTATGTACATGCATTATATTGTCTGTTGTATTAGCCAATACATTTACTTCTAACCTATTAAAGCCTAATATAAAACGATTTAGACCTTGCCAAACAGAAGCGAACTTTCCCTATCATGTACATACTTATAACGGTCATTGTGGGGGGAAATATGGCTTTGCCTCCTCACATGCTGCCAATTTTATGGCAATGGCAGTGATGTTATCTTTATTTTTTAAGCGAAAAAAGGCAAGTATCTTATTTTTTGTATGTGCATTATTAACAGGTTATAGCCGTATCTACTTGGGTGTGCATTACCCTGGTGATGTTTTAGGCGGATTTATGGTAGGGGGATTTTTTGGATATTTAATGTGGAAGTTATATGAAATTTTGAGTGAACGCTGGCTTAACGCCGAAACATAAGTGATTTGTAACTTACCTAAATCTATCATAATTTACAGCCCTGCCCTTAAGGACAGCCTCGTAAATTATGATAGATTTTCCCGATAAATGGCATTTTGTATAAGTTGTGTAATGAATGATATATGAATTTTGAACTATTCTATAGAATAAAAAAGTAAAAAATAGGCGATAAATACGCTTTTCGTATAGCCTTATTAAACCCTACATAGCAATAACTTTATCAGGGGCTATATTTGAAATCTCACCTAAAAAATCTACTGAATTTTGAGGTGATTATAAGTAATTGAAAATTAATGATTTAAAATTTATTCTACGCTTGTTTCGCATTTGTCCCACCCTATTTTTTGGAAAATAGAAAATAGTTTCTTTTGTTTGCACCATCAATTTTAGCCGTTGCTGGTGTTTTAGTCATATCCATCAGGCTAACTCCCCCGTTGAGAGAGGTTATTGCGCTGCATTGAGCTTGTCGAAATGAGCCTGTCGAAATATCTTCTCCCAAAATGGACAAGCTTAACAAGTTATTTTTCACTCGTTCCTTAGAGAACCACATTATACCCATGAAGAAAAAAATAAGTATATATCTTTCCCTGCTCCTAATCAGCTTTTTTGCATACACACAAAAAAGAGCTACAAAAATTATAGAATATTTCTCGCAAGAAAATGGCGAGATTACGATAGATGTGCAGTGTGTAGATGAGGATAGAAAAAAATACCTTATTACTTGGGAATATGATATCGAGTGGCTGAAAAACAACACTTACCACACAAAGAGTGATTATCCTGTCCTTACTTGTGTTGTATATGGTGCAGGAAAAAAGGTATTACATGTTGAAAAAGGAGAAAATAAAGGTCGCTCTTTTTGTATTATAACAAGTCGTAAAAATGTAGTAAGCCTTGTTTTTGCCATTAGAAAAGGTAAGGCCTATCCACCTGAATACGCGTATTATGATAGACAAAGAAGTTGCAATGTAGGCGAATTTCTGCCGATAAAAGTCAATGTAGATAAGACTTCTAATGTTGATAGACATGCAATGCCTAAGCGCAGAAAACACTACACTTTTCCCTTAATCAATAATGGAAATATTGCTTTATTGACTTATTATAACAAAGGTGCTATGTATCCTTTTGACAACATGCCGAGCACTAATGCTTGCCATTTTCATATAGCCATTAACCCTACACGCTACTATCTTAGCCTCAAAAATGGGAAAATAAGAAAAGGTAAACATTGGCTTTCTTTCAACAGCATAAAGCAACTTGTAGAAATCTTGCAGTTAGTAGAAATGGAGGAGATGGCTACTTATCAGAATAAAAAAGGGGAGACATTTTCGGGAGAACAGCTTATCAAAGCAAAGAAAGTTGCGCTAGATAGTTTTGATTTTAGGGAGACGTACAGATAACGAATAGGTATGAAATAATGTCAAATAAGTACCAAAAACGAAAATGCCGCTGCTTTTTGGGCAGCGGCAATCATATTGATGGTTATTGTATGAAAAAAGTATTTTGATAAAGACATTGAAAATCGGCAGGGGAGTACAGGCTGAAGCCCTTAATTGCTCAATACAGATACTCCTAAAGCCTATTCTTTATGTCAGTCTCAAATTCAGCTATAAGCCCAAAAATTACTTCACTTCTACTTTCTTGGAATATTGCTTGCCATTACATTGAATGTTTACAATATACAAACCTTTTGGCAGATTTGCCACATTGATTTCTGTTTCGCCCAAAGGAAGTGCGTAACTTGCTACTTGCTTGCCTGTAATGTCAAACAAAAATACTTCTCCTGCTTGATAATCATTGCGAAGGGTCAATTTCTCGGTAGCAGGATTGGGATAAATAGCAAAATCACTTGCTTTTAAGCCTTCGGGCATAGCCGTGAGTGAGCCACACATTTCATCGTATAAGAAACTGCGCAAATAAATCAATGTCGTGTCCATATAAAGCGGGTCAGTTGTATATGGAACGTGTCCACCATTTTTCCAAGTAAATAGACGACTGGTAATGCCAGCACTTTGTGCGTAGGGATGCAACATGCCGCTGCCATCAACTTCTTTGATAGGAATAATCCCCGAAAAAAAGAGCATTTCATGTCCGTAAGGAACAACATCATCTGCTGTGCCGTGCATACTGCACAAATCAGGACCGCCGTCAGCCATAAATACCTTGTCACTCAAACAACCTGCAAGGTTCAATACACCTTTGATAGGCGTATTGTAGCCAGGGTTACCGCTTGTACCTGCAAGACCGCCCCAGTTATTGGCAATGTTAATAACGTATTGTGGTGCATCACTTTCCTTATCTAAATATGCTGCGTGCAAAGCTGTTACAGCACCTGCTGAAGTACCACCAACAAAGATATAATTAGTGTCAATTTTGTAGGTATTCGTGGTATAAGCATCTTTCATAAAATAGCGTATAGCCGCACGCATATCATGCGTTGCACGCATCACAGCCCTTGCCAATTCAAAAGAATCTGCAGCAAAGAAATTTACCCCTATACGATAGTCAATCGTAGCCGTAACAAAACCCAATTTAGAGAATTTTTCGCAAAAGGCAATCATGTCACCAGAAGTTCTACTTCCTCCCACAAAAGAGCCACCAAATGCAAAAATAGCCAAAGGACGTTTTGCCGCATTATCGCCCGTAGGTTGATAAATGTCCATTTTGAGCGTAGTAGTTTGCCCATTTTGTGAGACATTTTGTCCATATACAATTCCTGATGCAATCGTAGGCGTATAATCTTCGTTCCAATAACGAGACCCATTGCAAGTTGGGTGAGATACCCCTTGTGCAAAGCCGCATAAGCCAAACACTGCACTCATGGCAAGTAGTATTGTTTTTTTCATGATAAAAATATGTATAATTAAGAAATAAAAGTTTAACATTAAAGCTACTTAATTAGCAGCTACCCTTCCTTTTTTTGCCAATCCCTTCATTATGTGTACGGCATTTGTTGCTGCGCCTTTGCGCAAATTGTCGGATACAATCCACATATTCAAGCCTTTAGGATGAGAAAGGTCTCGCCTAATTCTACCTACAAAAACTTCGTTCTTGCCTTCGGCTTGTAGAGGCGTAGGATAAATGCCTCGTGCAGGTTCATCGCTAAGGATTACACCTTTGGTATTTTGAAGTAAATCTTTGATGTCTCCTATCTCAAAATCTTTTTCAAACTCAATGTTAATAGATTCTGAATGACTAATGCGAATCGGCACACGGACACAGGTTGCACTTATCAAAATAGAGTCATCTCCCAAAATTTTACGTGTTTCATTTACCATTTTCATCTCCTCTTTTGTATAGTCATTATCGGTAAAAACATCACATTGCGGGATACAATTTTCGTGAATCTGATGCGCATATACTCGCACAGGTTGCTCTCCTTTGCGCTCACCCATTAGCTGATCTATTGCCGCTTTGCCTGTACCACTCACACTTTGATAAGTAGATATAACAAGGCGGCGGATTTTGTATTTGGCATGTAAAGGAGCTAAAGCCACGACCATTTGAATGGTAGAGCAATTGGGATTTGCGATAATAAAGGAATTTTGAGCGGTATTTAGGTTGATTTCAGGCACAACTAAAGGTACACTTGTATCCATGCGCCACGCCGAAGAATTATCAATCACAATTGTGCCTACTGCTGCAAAGCGAGGGGCATACGTCAAACTTGTTTTTGCGCCTGCCGAAAATAAAGCAAAATCAGGTTTTGCCTCAATCGCATCTTCTATGGAAACTACTGCATAATTTTTGCCCTGAAAATGAACTATTTTTCCAATAGATTTTTTGGAAGCAACTAAGATAAGTTCACTAATTGCCATTTTTTCTTCGCTTAATACTTGGAGCATCATTTCACCGACCATGCCAGTAGCTCCTATCAAAGCTATTTTCATCTGTTTTTTATAAAGTAAGATATAATCAGTTTGTAATTTCAGGGTAAAGTTACAGCATTTTTGGTACATACAATAGGTTTGCACAAAAAAACGCCGAAATTCCTCGCATTGAGGTAACATTTCTAATATATTTATGGGATAATTAGTCGTTTTTGGGGCTACAACATGATTATGTATTTTTTACAATATCAAAAAACAATTTTGATTATTTTTCATTTCAATGGACTGATTTGTATGTGTTTATTTAGATTTTAAAAAAATTATTGTATTTTTTACAATAAGTTTTGGTAGATAAAAAAAAAATACATTACATTTGCAATATCTATTCTATAATCTTATTATATTATGCTAAAGTTTACCAAATTACTTGTTTCATTGCTTGCCATTTTCCCATTTAGTGCGTCTTTGGCACAACTAACTTTGCCGATAACGTTTGATGATACAAATGTTACTTACACGATGACTGACTTTGACGGAGGCACAACAACGCTTATGTCAAATCCTTTTTCAGGTGGCATCAATACAACCTCAAAAGTGCTACAAATGGTTAAAAATGCAGGACAAGTTTGGGGAGGAAGCAAATTGACGCTTTCAGCACCGATTGATTTCTCGACCAATAATACTTTTAAAATGATGGTTTATTCGCCTCGTGTGGGTTGTCCTGTTTTGTTTAAATTGGAAGAGGCGGGTGGTACTTTTGTCGAAAGAACAACGACGACAACTGTAGCAAATGCTTGGGAAGAGTTGTCTTGGAACTTTGGAGGAAGTACTTCTAATCTTTACACAGACCTTACTTTTATCTATGATTTGGGCGTAATGGGAGATGGAAGCGCAAATTTTACTTTTTATCAAGATGCAATTCAATTTGTACCAGGTGCAGCACCTACGGGTTTGACTTTGCCTATTACTTTTGACGACCCAAATATCACCTATACCATGGTAGATTTTGATGGTGGAACTACGGCTTTAATGAATAATCCATTTTCGGGAGGAATTAACACAAGCCCAAAAGTGTTGCAAATGATAAAAAATGCGGGTCAACCTTGGGGAGGAAGTTCCTTAACTTTGGGTGCGCCTTTAGATTTTTCTACGAATAATACCTTCAAAATGAAAGTATATTCTCCTCGTGT
>JAAFHL010000305.1 GCA_013298365.1 Bacteroidota bacterium
ATCGCTACAATCCTGCGGCAGCAGCGACAAATAGCGAATGGGCTGCAACGATGGACTACAATTTTTCTATGGGAAAAATGGTAGAATTACCTCAAACATTTACTTTAAATGGCGAAATGAAGATTAGCCCACATAGTGCTTTAGGGTTAAGAACAAATACTTATAGCAGAATGGAGGGTGATTTTAAGAGAAATGATTTAAATCTTTCTTATGCTTATCAGTGGAAATTATCTAAAAAAGAAAAGGCTGCGACTTTGGCATTTGGTATAGAAAGTGGCATTTCTATTCGCCCTGCGGTATATAGTACGCATTTTGGAAGTATCCTCGGTACTAAAAAATTTCTCAATCTTAATACAGGCATTCTTTTTTACCTGCCAAATCAAAAATTTTATATGGGAATATCGGCAAAAGATATGCTTCAACCTTATCGCTTTGTATTAAATCAATATCCGTATTTTTTCTATTATATTCACTATCAAGCGATTATGGGTTATCGTTTTAAGATAGGGGAAAAGCTATCTTTGCAACCCAATCTTTTAGTAACGAAAATATTTAATAATCTTTTGGATAATAGTTATGATGCGATTGACGCAAACCTACAATTACAGCACCAAAAATGGGACGCAGGTTTATCTTATTCCACACAACAGTTTATTGGTATAAATGCAGGCGTATGTATCGCAAAGCGACTGTATCTAAGAACTTCCTATAATTACATAACATTAAAGCTAAATCAATATAAGCAAATTTCTAACATCAATTTTATGCTTGCTTATCGTAGCCTCAAATAAATTTCTAAAAAAAATTTGTTTTATTCCCAAATATGTAGTTTATTTGTAGTGTCTTGTGAAAGACGAACTTGAACCCGCCCATTTTATCTTACCTTCCCCAAAGTCGAGAGCCTCACCAATTCCCTTGGTGAGGTGTTTTTTTTGTGTATCCATTTTTCATCAACACAAAAAAAACGCCCCATTAAAAATGAAGCGCTTTCAATCCTATTTTTATGAAACAACATTAATACCGAATGTCTGCCAAGTTGATAACAGAACCTTGCAAAGAGAAGTTTTGATACAATAATCTACGAATATATTGCGCAGATTCTTTGTCTTCGTACAAACCTAATGCAAGGCAAAACTGCTTTGTTCCTTGACGCTCTTGTGTATAAACCCACACTTGATTCTTCCATTTTTTCTCATACACGCCTACTTCTGCTTTGAGTGCGTCCATGCTACCATATTGCCCTACTTTTATGGCAAAACCCTCAGGCTTTCTTTCTTTTACAGAATATTTGTTGAATCCTGGTACATCTGCCAAAACAGATTCTGTAAGTGCTAATTTTTCCAACTCATCTGTTTCTTGTTCTTCTTGCGAAAGTTGAACCGCAGCTGCTTGCGCAGTTTCTACTGCTTGCTCTACGCTTTCCATAGACTTGCTCGACTCCACAGCTCTTTGACCACGATTTGCTTCGTTTTTGAGTCTTTCTGCTGCCACTTTGTATTCTTCTTCTGTAAGGGTCGGTGTATTAAACGCAACCGCAGCTGAACCCAAACTCACAGGTCTTGACTGAGTAGGCATAGTTTGTAAAGCGAATTTCACTTGTTTGTGGAAATCATTTACATCATAAATACCTGATACCGTATTTGAACGGATACCCGATGCGCTAAAAATCATCACAGTAGGATAGTCGCTCACGTCAAACAACTGCGCAGTGCCAATGCCTTCATACGAAAAAGCATCAATTTTATATACCGTAAAATTTGCCGCTAAGAAGTCAGTAAGCACTTCAGTTTTCAAGGTTGTATTCTCGAATTGCTCACACTCTTTGCAGTCTTTGTGCTCAAATATAACCATAAAAGGCTGACGTGTTTTTTCAGCATCTTTTACCATATCCTCATAAGTACCTGTTTTGTACTGCAAAGCCTGTGCATTAACATTTGTTCCGCACAAAAGTGCAAAGAAACACACGATTGAAGTTGTAATATAAGATTTCATACTCGTAGTAATTAATCAAATTAAAAAAAATGTGGTTAGTATAGTTGAAATAACACTATATAGGTTAGATTGATGTCTATAAATTAATATCCCTTAAAATAAATTAGTCAAATTCCCCAAAATAGCTGTTATTTTGCAAGCTCATAAGTCATTTAGGAAGTATATACGACAAAACTAAAAAAAGTTCTTAGAAATAAAAAAATAAAAATGATTATTTTTTACTAAAAAGTTTTTTTATGCTTTTATCGGTAAATTCTTACATATATGAAAATGAACTTGTTTATACAATTATATATAGCAAATGCAGTGCCTAAACATGTAGCATTGGATATATTTATCAAAATAAATTATAGTTTTGGTATTTTTATCTTGAAAAAACAACGTTTCCTTCTCAAATATTACATTACTACTTAGTTTTTAAACTATTTTTATGAAATTTATAGATACACATGCACATCTTTACGCTAAGCATTTCACAGAAGACGCTGATGCGATGATAATGAGGGCTAAAAATGTGTTAGAAGCTGTATATCTGCCCAATATAGATATGACTTCTATTGAGGGAATGTTGCAAATTTGCCATAAATACCCCGATTTTTTGTTTCCGATGATGGGCTTACACCCTTGTTCGGTAGATAAAGATTTTGAAAAGACTTTGTTAAAAATGCTTCAACTTATCGAAGATTCCATGAATGGGAAACAAGATTCCATAAAATATACAGGTATTGGTGAAACAGGCATAGACTTGTATTGGGATAAAACGCATTTTGAGGAACAAAAAGAGGCACTTTTGATTCAAATTGAGTGGGCAAAAAGATTTCGCTTACCCATAATCTTACATTGTAGGGAAGCACTTGATATTGTGATAGAAATCATCGAAAAAAATCACAACGAACATTTGTCAGGTATTTTTCATTGCTTTGATGGAAATTTCTTTCAAGCAAAAAAAATCAGTGAAATTCCCAATTTTAAGATGGGCATAGGGGGAAATATTACCTATAAAAAGTCGGCTTTGCCCGAAGTGTTGGAAAATATTGATTTACAACACATTATACTTGAAACAGATAGCCCTTATCTGCCCCCTACCCCGCATAGAGGCAAGCGAAATGAATCGGCTTATTTGACGCTTGTGGCACAAAAATTGGCTGAAATAAAGGGGGTAGGATTGAGAGAAATTGCACACATTACAAATGAAAATGTAAAAGAAATTTTTTGTTCTCAAACTTATTCCCGTTAATTGCAGGAAATTTGACGGTACGTTATAATATAGTCTCGTAGATTTTACAGATAATGGCAGATTTCGCAGATAAAATAGGTTAAAAAATGCTTACATCTGCGCAATTTCTTCATATCTGCGTTTATCTGCGAGACAAAAAACAAAACAACAAATGCCAAAACATTTAATGATTGTAGAGTCTCCCGCAAAGGCGAAGACTATCGAAAAGTATTTGGGTGCTGATTTTACAGTACGGGCAAGTTATGGGCATGTGCGAGATTTGCCTTCCAAAGAAATGTCTATTGATATTGAACATGAGTTCAAGCCTACCTACGTTATTTCTGAAGATAAGAAAAAGGTCATAAACGAACTGAAAGACCTTATTAAAAAAACTGATATTGTGTGGCTTGCGACTGATGAAGACCGTGAAGGGGAAGCAATTTCTTGGCATTTGGCAGAAGCATTAGGGCTAAACGTAGAAACTACGCATCGGGTTGTTTTCAATGAGATTACAAAAGCCGCTATTACAAAAGCGATTCAAAAGCCTCGTACCATTGATATGAACCTTGTGAATGGACAACAGGCAAGGCGTGTATTAGATAGATTGGTGGGCTACAAAATTTCACCGATTTTGTGGCGTAAGATTCGCCCCGATTTGTCTGCAGGTCGTGTGCAGTCTGTGGCGGTGCGCTTGATTGTGGAAAGAGAAAGAGAAGTGATTAACTTTCAAGCAGTTTCGAGTTATCGAGTTACCGCAGAATTTTTGACCGACAAAAAAGAAGTGGTTAAATCCGAGCTTATTCGCAAATTTAATACAAAAGAGGAGGCTTTGGTTTTCTTACAAAGTTGTATTTCAGGCGTTTATACCATTTCTAATATAGAAACCAAACCTGCAAAACGTTCTCCAGCACCGCCTTTTACGACTTCTACCTTGCAACAAGAGGCAAGTAGAAAATTAGGTTTTTCGGTAAAAGGAACGATGAGAGTTGCACAAACTTTGTACGAATCGGGAAAAATTACCTACATGCGTACGGATAGTGTGAACTTATCTGATACTGCGATGCAGCAATCGGAAGTCGCTATCAAGCAATTGTTTGGCGACAAATATCATCAGCCACGCAAATACAAAACAAAGACTGCAGGTGCGGAAGAGGCGCATGAAGCTATTCGTCCGACTGACTTTGCCATTTCGCAAATAGAAGGGAATTCCGATGAAAAAAGATTGTATGAACTGATTTGGAAGCGAGCAACCGCTTCGCAAATGGCTGATGCGCAATTAGAAAGAACAACGGTTGATATAAAAATTTCGACTAATGCAGAAATGTTTCGTGCTGTGGGCGAGGTGATAAAATTTGATGGCTTTCTCAAACTGTATATGGAATCTTCGGACGAGGACGAAGACGAAGAAACGCCCCTTTTGCCTTCACTTAGTGTAGGGCAAATTTTATCGTTGAAAGAAATGATTGCCTTACAACGTTTTACCCGCTCAAATCCTCGCTATACAGAGGCGAGTTTGGTAAAGAAATTGGAGGAATTGGGCATTGGGCGACCTTCGACCTACGCTCCTACAATTTCTACGGTGCAAGACCGTCAATACATTGTGCGAGAAAATAAAGAAGGGGTAAAAAGAGAACTGGGGAAATTAATCCTCAAAGAGGGCAAAATTACGGAAACAACCAAGTCTGAAATCACAGGGGCGGAGAAAAATAAACTTTTCCCAACCGATTTAGGTATGTTAGTCAATGATTTTTTGGTCAAACATTTTGAGCAAGTTATGGATTTTTCGTTTACTGCCAAAGTAGAAGAATTATTTGATGAGGTAGCAGAAGGCAAAAAAGTGTGGCACAAAATCATTGGTGACTTTTATACAGGTTTTGATATAGTGGTAGAAAAGGCGAAAAATGAGGCAGATAGGGAAAAAGGGGAACGTCTTTTGGGAACAGACGAAAAAACGGGCAAGCCTGTTTACGCCAAAATGCTGCGTTATGGGGCAGGTATTCAAATAGGAACGGTGCAAGATGAAGAAAAGCCGCAATATGCTCGCCTTCGTGCCGATCAGCGTTTGGAAACCATTACTTTTGAAGAAGCGATGGAATTGTTCAAAATGCCTCGTCTGTTGGGAGAGTATGAGGAGAAAAAAGTAAAAGCAGGGATTGGGAAATTTGGACCTTATGTTCAAATTGGCGATAAGTTTGTTACGCTACCCAAAGAAGAAAGTCCGTATGAAGTGAATTTTGAAAGAGCATTGGAATTGTATGTAGCAAAATTAGAAGCAGATGCTGCCAAAATTTTGCGTCATTTTACCCCAGAAATGCAAATTCTCAATGGGCGTTGGGGACCTTATATTAAATATGGCGCAGAAAATATCAAAATTCCCAAAGACATAAATATCGAAACCATCACCTTAGATGACATAGAGCGATTGAAATTGGAAGGTGGTGCAAAACAAAAGGAAAAAGATGCTAAAAGTGCCGTAAAAGTGATTGGGAGTTTTGCGATTCTCAACGGGCAGTATGGTTACTATTTCAAGCATGGAAAACTCAATATTTCGCTTCCAAAAGATGCTGATCTTGATACGTTTACCGAAAAACAATGCCAGGATTTAGTAGCTAAAAAAACGAAAAAGAAATAGTTTTTATAAATTAAGTTCTCGCAGATTTTCGCAAATAAAAACGGATAAATGAACATGAAATGAATAGATTTGCGTTCATCTGCGGTTTAATTTGCGTTCATCTGCGAGAAACTAAATTGCTACATTAAAATGAGACACTTTTTCCTATAAAAAAACAAGCGCAGCAACACAAATGTATTGCTACGCATTGCCTTTCGTCGAATCCACTCTATTTATCTTGAATAATAATATTTCCACTATTTTTACTATCAGTAATAATGACTTTGGC
>JAAFHL010000306.1:0-1932 GCA_013298365.1 Bacteroidota bacterium
CCTGTATATGCAATGGTGGCAGATAATGATATTTTTTTCCCTGGCGATAAAGCACTTGAAAAATGTAAGCAAATTTTTGCGAATTTTAAAGGAGAATATATCTTGAAAAACAGCAAACATATACCTGATATAAGTGAATATCCGCTTATTTCCGCACAAATTGCAGCATGGCTGGCGGAGTAATTTCGCTCAGATGCTGCTTTGATATTTTTTTGGTTAGTGCAAGAAAATTTTTCTGGTTCGTAGGAGTTTGCTCGAGCAAACCTCTACGAAATTTTTATTTTTCATTAAAATCACAAAAAATGTTAAACAATTATTTTTCTTTATATAGAAAATAGATAAATCCCTATTTTGAGCAAATTGAAAGTAAAATCGTGTATTTTTTATGAAAAAATATCCATTTTCCGTCATTTCATGTAAGATTTTTATAAAAAAAATATTTTTTTTGTTTGGATATTAAAAAAATGTGTATATTTGTACTCTCTTTTGAGGCATATACCTACCGTACGACAACCAATCTACCATTTAATCGACTAATTTATTGAATACACAACTACCTAAACAATGAGCAATGAGTATGAATCTTGTGTAATGTTTTCTCTTGTTGCGTTGATTTTTAGCATGTGAGGCTTACAATATTCTGTATAATAGCCCACAATTAGACAAAGAAATAGCGGCTATCCTCAAAAGGTAGCCGCTGTTTTTTTCGTTTTAGTGGAAAAAAGATAAGTTTTATTTTACCAAAAAATTCAATAACTGTTTTCCTTCCAAAAAGCCTTCTATTTTGTCGCCTATTTTCACTTTGCCTACGCCCGCAGGCGTGCCTGTGAAGATATAATCCCCTTTTTTGAGGGTGATAAAACGAGAAATATACGCAATCAAGGTAGGAATCGTATGAATCATATCGCCACTATAACCTGTTTGACGTAATTCATCATTGATTTTACACGTAAAATGAATGTTTTGCAAATCGGGATAGGCATCTAATGGCTGAATCGCAGACACAGGGGCTGAATAGTTGAAACATTTTGACAATGTCCAAGGTAAACCTTTTTGCTTCGCCTCGGTCTGCAAATCTCTTGCAGTGAAATCTATGCCAATCCCAATCCCATCGATATAGGTGCTGGCAAATTTCTCTTGCACATATTTCCCCTCTCTCGCAACCCGAAAAATCAGCTCACATTCATAATGAATGTCATCGCTAAAATCGGGATGATAAAAGGGATTGTTGTCTTTGAGTAAAGCCGTATCAGGCTTTATAAAGATGACAGGACTCTCTGGGACAGCGTTGCCAAGTTCTTTGGCATGTTCGGCATAATTGCGCCCGACACAAATTATTTTCATATTGATATTTTTTCTCGAAGGAATAATTACATAGTTGTTAGTCGATGATTTGCTAATCACATCTTTTCATCGGTGTGTTATCAAATAAATCTCGCATGGTTACTTCGCCTTCGCCGATAAGATAGCCTTCTTTTTCGGTCCAAAGCGTATATTCTTGCTGACAATTGCTGGTAGCGTGGGGGTGTTCGTCTTTTTCAAAACGCAAAATCCAATGTCCCTCCTTCATTTCTATGCTATATTTTCCTTTACAACTTTCTTGAAAAGGCGTATTTGCGATAATTCCTTTTAGTTTTTTGGTATTAATATACGTTTGCGAATCGGTAAGAATAAGCGTATGCGTATCATTACAGTATTTGCCTACAATTCGATTGCGAATGTCGGATTTATCAGGCGGAAAACAGCCCATTAGCAATAATATTATCCAAAAATAGGTTGTTTTAGGTATCATTAGAAATATAATTAATTGAAAATGGTGGAGATGAAAAATGTGTTTTGTGAAGGTTTTTATGTAACTTCCATTATTTAATCTCCCAATTTATTCATTTCTTTCAACGCCGCACCAATTTCCATCATCAAAGTCTGTCCATT
>JAAFHL010000306.1:1942-5270 GCA_013298365.1 Bacteroidota bacterium
ACCTCTGCACCTGCCTCCCACACCGCTATCGCTTCTTCTTTGCTGCGAATACCGCCACCAATAATGATGGGAATATTGACATAATTAGCAACTGCTTGAATCATATTTGTAGGAATGATATTTTGCGCACCACTTCCGCCGTCCATATATAATACCCTCAAACCCAGCATTTCGCCTGCCATTGCTGTACAGACTGCTATATCAGGCTTATCGTATGGAATCGGAAACGAATTGCTGATATAATTTGCCGTAGTCATTTTGCCGGATTCGATGAGCATATAACCTGTGGGAATTACCTGCAATTTTGTTTGCCGGATGATAGGAGCCGCAACAACATGGTTTCCGATAAGCAAATCTGCATTTCTACCACTGATAAGCGAAAGAAAGAAAATGGCATCTGCCGAAGGAATAATTTGTTGGATACTACCTGGAAATAAAATGACAGGAATATCGCACAAGGCTTTAATTTGTGGAATAATGATATGTATTTCGTTGTTTATCAGAAGGCTACCGCCTACAAAAAAATACGTAACACCTGCATTCAATGCGCAATCTACCACATCTTCTATATTTTGCGTGGCAAGTTTGTCGGGGTCGAGCAGCACAGCGAAAGCCTTACGACCTTGCCTCTTGAGGGAGGTCAGGTCATCAGTTAGTGTTGCTATATGTGATTTGATTTGGCTCACTAAAATAGATGTAGTAACGGCAAAAATAATACGGTAATTAGGAATATTAGTTCGTAATTACCTGATTATGTTTTTATTACAAATTAAAGAAGATACACTTTGACTTATAAATAAGTCTCTCATCGCTGCAAAAATACACATTTTTTCTTTTTTACAAAGGTTTTACTAATGAAAAGGAAAGGCTTAGATGAGGATTAGAAATTGATTTTGATTTATGCTTACATTTAAGTAATTGATTATTAGTTCTTTGTAGGATTTATCTATCACTATTTTTTTTTACTTTTTTTAGACAAAAATATGTTGTTTTGCATTTCATTTAGTAAATGTGCAATATGTATTATTTTCTTATTGGATTTATGGCTGCGGGCAAAACGACCTTGGGCAAAAAAATAGCGGCAGAAAAAGGCTGGACTTTCGTAGATTTAGATGCTTATATTGAGCAAAAAATGGGGATTTCTATTTCTCATATTTTTGCGGAAAAGAGTGAGCCTTTTTTTAGACAAATAGAAGCCGAAACTTTGCGCAGCTTGATAGCAGAAGTTATAAGCCCTTGCATCATTGCTTGTGGCGGTGGCACTCCTTTGTTTTTCGACAATCATGCGTTGATGCAATCGGTAGGAAAAAGCATTTATCTCAAAGCAAAGCCTGAAATGTTGGCGGAAAGATTGTTGCAAGACAGAGATAAAAGACCATTGTTAGCAAATATTGCTGCGGAAGATTTACTGCTTTTTATTCAAAAAAAACTGATGGAAAGGGAAGCGGAATATGAAAAGGCAAATGAAATTATTGATGTTTCAGATGAAAATGCTTTATATAATGTGATAGCAGCCTTACATAGCTAGCGTTTTTCTGAAAAATAAACGTATGACTTTTAATATTTAATACGTCAAAAAAATAGTAGGAAATTTTTTTATCCTATATTTGCAGCCTTGTAACGTTATTATGACTAATTTATTGTACAACATGGGCATATTTTTGTGCAAAACTACTCAATCAAGGCTTGTTTATATTTTGGGGTAAACATTAAAAATAAGTTAAGGATATTTTTATAGGATAAATACTACTTTTTAAGGCAAAACAAAATAATGGCTACAAGCAGTCCAGAAAATGGAAATATAATAAAAAGAAAGATATATTTTCTGGCACGAATATTAAGAAAATACGCACGAATCAAAAAAAAAACTACACAAAGCGTTACTATTTGCTATAAAAATACTATAAAGATAGATTAAGGCATTAAAATTGAATAATCGTAACAATAGGTTATTAAACATATTAATGAGTATTAGAACTTATTAATAATTGTTTAGAAAATGGAGTAATTTTGAGAGAATGGAGGTTTTGGAATGAGATTTGTATCAAACTGTTAAAGAATCAAGCTATTTATTAAAGAATATTCAAAAAAATAAAGATTTTTTAAAAAAGTCTCATTTTTTGAAACTTAATAAGGTAAGATTTCGTAAAAAAACAAAGCCTTCCAAATCCAATTATTTTATGGTCTAAAAATATACTTTTTTCGATTTTTCGTAAACCAACACATTTTCAACAACACATAAACAGCCTATGAAGTAAGAAGTTACTTGACTTACTAACACTGTTTTATTATGGATAAGGCGATTTTGAGATTAACAGACCATGAATTGGTAAAGGGCTATATGTCCGGCAGAGACAATTGCTTTGAGGTATTGCTTACTCGTTACAAATCTAAAATTTTTACCGTTATTTATTTGATTGTAAAGGACAAAAATACGGCAGAAGATTTGTTTCAAGATGTTATGATAAAGATTGTGCGTATGATACGTGCAGGAAAATATAACGAAGAAGGTAAGTTTTTGCCTTGGGCGGCTCGTATTGCCCGGAATTTGGCGATAGATTTTTTTCGCAAAAATCAGAAATCACCTTTGCAACGTGAGTTGGGCGACTTTGATATGTTGGGAAATATGGGAAAATATGAGGGCGGACCAGATGAAAATATAATAAAGGACGAAACGGGGCGTTATCTTAGAGGATTGATTAAGCAACTACCCGATAAGCAGCGAGAAGTGTTAATTATGCGCAGTTATGCCGATTTGAGTTTTAAGGAAATTGCCGAAATAACAAATGTAAGTATTAACACAGCTTTGGGGCGTATGCGGTATGCTTTGATTAATCTCAAAAAATTGGCTGACGACGCTGGACTTACATATCAGAAACCGCAACATGGCACTATTTAGAGACGAGGATATTCTTCGATACCTGCACAACGAAATGGAATATACAGAAGTTGCTGATTTTGAGGCAACACTCGACGCATTACCTGACATGCAAGACCGTTTTGAGGAGATATTAGATGAACTTGCTTGGGTTCAAAATGTAGATAATTTGATACGGGAAGACACTTTGCAATCTATTCTTTCTTTTGCGCTTTCAAAAAGAGGAATAGATGACTTTACGCCTACTCATCAAGCCCACTTTTGGCTTGGAAAATAAAAAATGAGGCTGTCCTTTTGGGGCAGCCGCTATATCTGTATTTTTTTTATTGTTTAAAATAGCGATTCTGGAGAATCACAATACGGTGAGAATAATACGCAACTTACATTAGCAGCACAATTTATTCAACGTGCCATGCAAACAGATACAAAAAGGTAAGTCTCTCAAAGACC
>JAAFHL010000306.1:5280-6106 GCA_013298365.1 Bacteroidota bacterium
TTTTTTAGCAGAAAAAATGTTGCCTTCATGCTACATACCTTTGCTTCATGTTTGACTCCTCTGGAAGCCTAACACTGTAAATGATTTTGCGAAGTGTGTCATACTGCAAATACGGATATTCTTGCAGCACCAAATCAATTGCATCAGTGGCGGGTATGCCTGCATCTCTCAAATGCAAATACTTGCGTTTGATTTCCATGTCTCTAATCGTTTTTTTGTTAAGCAAGTTTAAGCTCAACAAGGTCGAGTATAAATCACTCGGAATGATGTTCAAAACTGGATTGTTCATACTACTACATCTGTTAAATGGACTGGGCGAAAATTGTTATGTAAAAAGTCTATCCATCAAACGAATCGTTAATTGAATTGTGTGTAAAAAAAACAGAAGTAGAATTTATACCATGTAGTATGTTTAAAAATGAAAAGTTTTATATTGAAGGCATTTTGTTTCGCCTCTTTTGATATTACAAAGGTAAAGAATTATTTTTATACAAACCAAGAAAAAAGTGAAAGTGCATTTTTTTTTGCACTTTTTTCATTATTTAGGTGATAAGAAGCCCATCTGTAATGAAATTTTTTTAGGTTCTTTATCTGCTTTCATCTGCGAGAACCTAAGATGATATGTATTTTTAAAGATATAAAATAGCGTAATTAATGTAAGTTGCATATTGTTTTTGCCGTACTGCGATTCTATAGAATCGCAGACTATAAACAAAACATCTATGTTTAATGGTTCGCTTTTTTAAGAGATAAAATAAGTTTTATCCGAAATTTCCCGTAACTTTTGCCAAAATATTTATTATCAATTCGTTATGTTTTTTGATAA
>JAAFHL010000307.1 GCA_013298365.1 Bacteroidota bacterium
TTCTTGTACAAAAGTTCCTTCAACCGTCAAAGGAGAATTTGATTGTGCGATAAGCAAACCATCTTCCTCTTCTGCACTCAAATAAGTAGCAATATTGGCAACAACCCCTTCTTCAACTTTACGATAAGGAGTCTCAATGAATCCCATATCGTTAATTTTTGCGTAAGTACACAAAGAAGAAATCAAACCAATATTTGGTCCTTCAGGTGTTTCAATCGGACACAAACGACCATAGTGTGTGTAGTGTACGTCACGAACCTCGAAACCTGCACGCTCACGCGAAAGACCACCTGGTCCGAGTGCTGACACACGACGTTTGTGGGTGAGTTCTGAAAGCGGGTTTGTTTGGTCAAGAAACTGACTTAATTGGTTTGTACCAAAAAAGGAGTTAATTACACTTGATAGTGTACGTGCATTGATAAGGTCTTGTGGTTTAAACACCTCATTATCACGAATATTCATACGTTCACGAATAGTACGAGACATACGTGCCAAACCTACGCTGAATTGTGCAAAAAGTTGTTCGCCTACAGTCCTTACACGACGATTACTCAAGTGGTCAATATCATCAACAAAAGCTTTGCTGTTTTGTAAACCTACCAAGTATTCCAAAATACGGATGATATCCTTTTTTGTCAATACAAGACTGGTTTCATCAAAGTTTTCGTGTAATTTCTTGTTCATACGATAGCGTCCAACCGCACCCAAATCATAACGCTTATCGCTGAAGAATAATTTTTCAATTACACTACGTGCTGTTTCTTCATCGGGCGGCTCTGCGTTACGGAGTTGTCGGTAGATAAGTTCTACCGCTTCCATTTGCGAGTTTGAGTTATCCTTTGTAAGTGTATTGTAAATAATCGAATACTCATCTGCGCTTGAACCTTCAGAAACAAGCATAATAGAAGCAACTCCCGAATCTAACAATACCTCAATATCATCTTTATCAAGGATATGGTCACGGTCAAATATTACCTCGTTTCTTGTGATAGATACCACTTCACCAGTATCCTCATCAACGAAATCCTCTTGCCATGTTTTTAGAATACGAGCCGCAAGTTTGCGGTCTGCCATGCGCTTGCTATTTTGTTTATTTACCTTGACTTCCTCAGCCAAACCAAATATTTCCAAAATATCTTTATCCGTACTATACCCAATTGCCCTTAACAAAGTAGTAACCGGAAATTTTTTCTTACGGTCAATATAAGCATACATGACGTTGTTTACATCGGTAGAAAACTCAATCCAAGAACCTTTGAAAGGGATAATACGAGCAGAGTACAATTTTGTACCATTCGCATGAAAAGACATTCCAAAAAATACACCAGGAGAACGATGTAACTGACTTACCACAACCCTTTCAGCACCATTTATTATAAACGTGCCATATGGTGTCATGTAGGGTATCATTCCTAAAAACACCTCTTGTCGAGTAGGTTCAAAATCTTCGTTTTCTGGGTCTGTACAATACAAAAAGAGTTTCGCTTTTAGATTGACAGTGTAGGACAATCCCCTATCCTTACATTCTTCTATTGTATATTTGGGAGGATCAATCGTATAATCCTCAAACTCTAACACGAAATTTTCCCTTGCATCTTTGATAGGGAAATTTTCTTTAAACACCTTAAAAAGCCCTTCGTTTTTGCGCTTCTCAGGAGGCGTATCCACTTGAAGGAATTCGGCAAAAGAACTTAACTGTACTTCCAAGAAGTCAGGATAAGGAAGAATTTTACCGATTTTTGAGAAAGAAATTCTTTCGGTTTTATGAATATTTGCCAATGTAATAGAAACATTTAAGGGTTTAGTGAAAGTTGAAAGTGTAAAGTGCAGAGTTGAAAGTTACTATAATTCATTCGTTAGAAAGTAAGCATCTTCAAATTAATCTTTTATTTTCAACTTGCACACTTTATTAAGAAGCTGCCTAAAAGCGATTTTTATTTTTATTAAAAAATTGAATAACAATTATTTAATTTTTTAACTCTCCACTTTCAACTGTTAACTTTCAACTATTTTGAAATAGACACAGATAGACCTGAACAGGTTATTCAGGTCTATCTTATACTTCCTAAGAAGCAACTTGCGAAAATTACTTCACTTCTGCGGTGGCACCAGCTTCTTCAAGTTGTGCTTTTACAGCTTCAGCTTCTTCTTTAGAAACTTTTTCTTTTATTTTTGAAGGAGCACCATCAACTAAATCTTTTGCTTCTTTCAAGCCAAGACCTGTGATGTTTTTCACTACTTTCACTACGTTCAATTTACCAGCACCAGCTTCTTTCAAAATAACGTCAAACTCTGTTTGAGCTACTACTTCTTCTTTAGCTTCGCCACCACCGCTTGATGCTACTACTACTGCAGCTGCTGCTGCTGGAACAATACCGTAATCGTCTTTTAAGATAGTTGCTAGTTCATTTACTTCCTTAACTGAAAGATTTACTAATGTTTCTGCAATTGCTTTTAAGTCTGCCATTTTATTGGGAAATTTATGTGATTGTAATAATATTAAATAGAAATTTATCGCTAGTATGTTTTTGTGTATGCCTAACGAAACATACATACGGTTATATCTACACTTCCGACTTACTTTGATGATACAAAATAAAAATCATCTGTTTGATACATCTAACATATCGAAAAACACTCAAAAGTATGGAAGCAGCTGAGTACAAGTGATTGTTTAGCTTGGTAACGCTTTGAATTATTTTTCAGAAAGCGTTTGAAGCAAGGCATGAATGGTTCCGCCACCTGAGTTAAGCGCACCCATAACATTGCTCATAGGACTTTGTAACAAACCAATAATTTCTCCCAACAAATCTTTTTTAGATTTAAGTTTGATAAGAACATCAATTTGATCATCACCGATAAACGAAGTTGCATCAATACAAGCTACTTTTAGAGCAGGCTTGTCAAGACCTTTGTTCTTTTTACGGAAATCTTTGATGAGGTTTGCTACTTCTTTGAAGTTAGCTTCGTCAGTAAAAAATACTGCTGAAATGTTTTTTAATGCAGGATACGCTGCTGAATAATCTTCTGGCAATTGGTCTAACGCTTTTTCTATTAAAGAGTTTTTTACCACTCTCATCGGAATATTTGCGTTAAAAGCTGCACGACGAAGATTATTTACCTTTGCTACACTCATACCTTGTGTATCCGTAACATAAAAGTTAGGATACTGTTTGAATTGTGCAACTAAATCCTGAACGAGTTCTGCTTTTTCTTGTTTGGTCATCGTAATTTAGCTTAAAGTCCAGTAACAGATGCTTTTTCAATCTTAATGCTTGGTCCCATTGTTACAGCGAGATGAATCCCTCTAAAATAGATACCTTTTGCGGTCGGTGGCTTCATTTTAGCCAACACATTCAACAATTCTGTAATGTTTTCCACTAATTGCTCAGTAGTAAAAGCAACTTTACCTACAGACGCATGAATGATACCGGTTTTATCAACACGAAAATCAATCTTACCTGCTTTTACTTCTTTTACGGCTGTTGCAACATCGGGTGTTACAGTTCCACTTTTGGGATTCGGCATTAAGCCTCTTGGTCCCAATATACGTCCTAATTTACCGACCTGTGCCATTACATCGGGAGAACAGATAATTACGTCAATATCTGTCCAGCCTTGTTGAATTTTTTCAATGTAATCTGTTAATCCCACATGTTCGGCTCCGGCATCTCTCGCTGCTTGTTCTTTATCAGGGGTGGTAAGCACCAAAACTCTTACCTCTTTGCCCGTACCATGAGGTAGAGCAGCCGTCCCCCTAACCATTTGGTTAGCTTGTTTTGGGTCAACTCCCAATCTTACGTGAACATCAACGGAAGCGTTGAATTTTACATAAGAAAGTTTCTTCGCCAAATCGCAAGCGTCTGCCAAATTGTATAATTTGCTGCGGTCAACGGAATTAAGCGCGTTTAATTGCTTTTTTCCTATTTTTCCCATTAATATAAAATTAGCCACAACGAGAATCGCTGCGGCGGTTGAAAAAACAAATTATGCCCAAGGAGCTGTTCCTTCTATGAGTATGCCCATGCTTCTTGCTGTACCTGCAACCATTTTCATAGCTGATTCCTTGGTAAAACAGTTCAAGTCTGGCATTTTTATCTCTGCGATGCTTTCTACATCAGCCCAGGTCACTTTTCCTACTTTTTTACGATTAGGCTCGGTAGAACCTGCTTTTAGTTTAGCAGCGCCTAACAACAAAATCGGTGTAGGTGGAGTTTTTACCACAAATTCAAAACTCTTGTCAGTATATACAGTAATGAGTACTGGTAATATTTGACCAGGTTTATCTTGTGTTCTTGCATTAAACTGCTTACAGAACTCCATGATATTCACCCCTTTAGAACCCAAAGCTGGTCCAATCGGAGGAGCAGGGTTAGCGGCTGCGCCTTTTACCTGCAATTTTACGAGAAATTGTACTTCTTTTGCCATAACACATCTATTCTTTTCTACTTAACAGTAGCTCAAATCGTTATACTTAACACTTTTTTGAAAAGAGATGCAAAGGTAAGGAGTTTATATGAACTCTCCAAATAAAAAATGTTTTTTTTTCTTTTTTTAGGAAATTTATGGATTTAGGGCGTGAATGTGTAAAAATCCTGTACCATATAGTTGTCTTAATGATTATATTTACTAATTTGCCGACTTATTTATCTGAAATTCATTCCTATTTTTATCATTCTGTGCATAAAGATAAACTTCATATTTCTTTCATTGCCCTCACTTCTTTGTGGGCGTTTGTGGAATCGGGCTTGGGTGGTATCATGCACGCCCTACACCTTCCCTTTACGGGCATTGTATTGGGCGGATTTTCTGTCCTGATTATTAGTTTATTAGCGCATCAAAATACGCATATTGCTAGCCAAATTATCAAAGCAACGCTTATTGTAATTGCGGTTAAAGCATCGGTAAATCCCATGACTTCGCCCACCGCTTATATTGCTGTTGCATTTCAAGGGCTGTTAGGGGCTTTATTTTTTTCGATAAGCAAAAAAAACATGCTCATATCTATTGCTTTTGCAACTATCGCTATGGTAGAATCAGGGATTCAGAAATTGCTTATTTTAATGTTGATATTTGGCAAAACATGGATAAATGCCTTGGATAGTTATACGGAAAGCGTCTTGCAACTATTGGGTTTTGAGGCAAAAACACCTGCAAGTGTCTATATTGTAGGCGGGTATTTGGGTGTATTTGTCCTTTGGGGCATTGTTTTGGGCGTATGGATTTATCTTCTTCCTGCTCAACTAGAATCCAGAAATGGCAAATACAATCATATTCAACCTGATATGATTGCCGAAAATGTGAGGATAAAATCACAAAAGAAAAAATATTTTGGGCTTATTTTAGGCTTTATTTTACTCTTTTCCGTTTCTTATTTTTTCTTTGAAACCAAAAATAGTTTATCGAATGCCTTGCATCTATTAACAAGAACGATTTGTATTTTGGGCGTGTGGATATACTTAGTTTTGCCATTATGGTCAAAAATGATGCAAAATTGGCTGCAAAAACAACAAGATAAACACAAAGAAATGGAGGCAGTTTTGACGTTTATGCCCAAAATAGCTCTATATGTAAAGCCTTTGTATCGTCATGCAGATGCACATTATAACGGTATTGCGAAATGGCGAGAATTTGTATTAAGTTTAATGGTAATTTCCCTTAATTTAGGCGATGAAAAACAGTAATATTACCCTTTTAACTGCGCCTATCCGCAGTGGAAAAACAACTGCTCTTTTTCATTGGCAAAAAGAAAAAGCAAGTATTCATGGCATATTAAGCCCTGATATAGAAGGACTTAGAAAAATCATTAACCTTAGTACACAAGAAATCATTGATTTTCAATTGGAAAAAGAAAGTAGCATAGATGACCTCAAAATAGGACGTTTTATTTTTGCGAAATCGGCATTTGACAAAGCTCACAAAATTTTAGCAGACTTATGCAATGAAAATGTGTCTAAAAACTTGATTATCATTGATGAAATTGGAAAATTAGAATTGGCTGGACAGGGTTTTGAGCCTGCACTAAGTACTTTTTTTCATTTTTACAAAGGAAAAAACACGCCTATTTTATGTGTAGTAAGAGATTATTTGCTTGCAGATGTT
>JAAFHL010000311.1 GCA_013298365.1 Bacteroidota bacterium
AAGATAATCAAGGGGTTATAATCCCATCAGCCGTATATTGTTGAATTCTAACCCCTTGATTGTCTTGCTCTCGGTTGAAATCATATTCTATATGTATGCCATACGAAGGCACATAGTCCCGTAAAAATTGGTTAAAATCGCCCCCATTGTAGTCGTCCCAAACACGAGAAATATACTGCCCCATGTCATAGCCCACGATATGATACTCGGTAGGTGGCGAATTGTAATTGAGCAAATGATTGTCAAAATAAGATTTATAGCCCTCACTTTCTATCTGTGGTGTGTAGGTTGTGGTATAATAAATGCCACAAACTTCCTTTAATTCTCTTTCTATTTGCTCATAAAATGCTACATCTGGTAATGCCATTACCTTGATTTTGTAGCGATTAGCATCTATTAAAGACAAAATTAAGCCTACGGTTTCTTCATTGTTGATAGGAATATACATACCCTCAGAATTGGTGAATTTGTCTTTTGATTGTAAAATTTGGGGTTGTGCCAAATTATATACAGAATCAATGTTTGCGATGATAGGCGTGCCACCCATCACCTGAAAGCGAGCCGCAAAAGCGTTTGCCAAGGTAGCAGTTGCGCTTCTGCCATCTGTCCAAACCGTTACTTTTCTTAGCCCTAAATCTCGATACGCATATTCTGCCATTTTATAGCCATGTGTAGTTGTGCTGGGATTGAGCAAAAAAACATTGCGTTTATTTTCTATCAATGCACGAGTAGGACTAAGTGGAATTATCTGTGTAACAGCGTGTTGTGTAGCCCATTCGCTAATAAGGCGAGATTGTTTGTTGTAAATTTCGCCAATAATCATATCAGGTTGCAGTTTTTCTAATGCGTCTAATTGCTTTTGAACCGTATTATTATCTCTTTTGGTATCCAAAACCTGAATAAAATATTTTTTCTTAGAAAATTGGCTATATGCCTCAATTCCTTCCATAAATCCTTCATAAAGTTCCAAAGGCATTTGACTATTTTCAGGAACATAATCCATTGTATCTATCTCTACTGTGTTATTAGGTGTGAAAAAAGGTAACATGACAGCAATATTTACAATCGGAGATGAAACGCCACTGTTTTGACTTGCCGTAAGATTTGCATTTAATAACAGGTTTTCGGCAAAAGGACTGCTTGCTTTTCCTTCATTTAGGTAGTTTTGATATACTGCTTGTGCTTCATTGCGATTGTTTTCTCGCAAATAATTATAACAAATTGCCTCGATTAATTCGGTTTTGTATTTATCGGCAACCTTTTTATAAAAACGATTCAAGACCTCAGAAGATAAATGATGAAAAGCATAGATTTTTGAGGCTTGTTTTGCTTCGTTTGTAATGGCAAGCGGAATTTCCTTCATTACTTCTCGCAAAGCATACATGCGTTCCAAGCCCATCGCTTGTACAGAGGCATTTTCGCTATTCATTTCTGCCAAAGCCAAATGATATTGGGCATCGCCTACATATTTGGATTTTGGATAAGAGGTAATAAGCTGATTAAGACGATATTGTGCATTTATCCAGTCGTGATTGTAGTAAGAACTGACCCCTGAAAGATACATAGCAGTCGTAGTCATAGTATTGAAAGGACGAAGTAATGCGTTTTCAAAAGTTTCAGCAGCTTCCGAAAATTTATTTTCGCTAAACATGATTTTTGCTTCGGCAATCAATTTAGTAGCTTGCGCATCTGTATTCAGCGGCTGTGCAAAAAGAAAACTACCCCAACACAAAAAACATATAAGAAATAAATACTTTATCATAGAGAATGGAATTAAAAATAAAACGATATAGAGAAATGATGGAATGTGAATGGAAATGAAATAGGGCAGGGGAGTGCGTGAACATATCAACGTCCCCTATTTTCTTGTAAAACAAGTAGTTAGCCATAATATATTATGATATTTTCGCCCCAAATATACATTCTTTTTGTTGTCATTTGCAATTATATTACTATTTCTGCCTATTTTTTCCTCAAAAATATAGCTATTTTCTATGTAATTTAGGTACAATTACGCCGATTGCCGCTCCAATCAAGTAACCTGTTAGCACATCTGTTGGAAAATGTTTGCCCGCCCTAACCCGCAAGTAACCTGTGAGTGCAGGCAAGGCAACGGCTGTTCCCCATACAAAAGGCAAGGCTTTGCTCTGTGGGTGATAATCGGTAAAGGCTTGTGCCGCAAAAAAGGAGAGGGAAGAAACGGTAGATGTATGTCCCGAAAAGAAAGACAAACGAGCATCTTGTTTCATTTTTATGTCCATTGGCACATTTTCATTGTAAACAAAAGGGCGTGTACGATGTGCTGCATTTTTGACCATATTCGTAATACCCACATTTACCACAAATGTCTCTAATCCCAATAGCCCAATTATTTGCCAATCTTTTCGCAAATCCTTATTCGCCATTAGGGATAAAGGGGCTAAAAACGAACCAAATAGTAAAGCATCACTTTGCCATTTAGCAGTAGGATGCCACTGATAACTTGCGATTCTATCAAATTTGGGAATATCATTTCTATTCAATGCAGCAATTTGTGTTGCATCAAGCGGCGAAAGTTTCTTTTCCCACAAATAAGCTCCCCCTGTGAGTCCCAAACCACCGACTACAATGCCAATATCTTTTCCCATTTGTACACGATAAGGCGTATTTTGGGAAAAAATGGAGGATATAGAAATAGAAAAGAACAAAAAAAACGCCCAAATTGAGCGATTTAAAGTGTATTGTATGTTTTTTTTCATAAATATGTGTGTGCCAACGTATTGGTATAAAAATTGAATATAGGAAATAGCAAGAGGATGGAATTTTTGTTTTTCTCAATATGCGGCATGAAGATGAGAGATTTTCATGCCGCTTAGTTTTTTTATGGGATTAAGAGAGCAATTTTTTCCAGCTATCCGAATCTTCTGCTTTCATTCTACCTGCCAATAAAAGGCGTAATTCTCTACGAGATTGCGCACTGTTATAGAGTTCTTTGTCTTCATCTGTTTCAGGGGTAATTTGATTTACAGGAATAGGATTTCCGTTTTGGTCCACTGCTACAAAGGTAAAATAGGCGGAATTTGACTTGCGTTTGTCGCCTGTTTGCAAGTTTTCTGCCCAGACATCTACACGCACTTCCATCGAAGAAGTAAATGCACGTGTTACCTTTCCTTCTAAAACTACAATTTCACCCAACTTAATTGCCGATTTGAATTCCACAAAATCCACAGAAGCCGTTACAACAATTCGGTTAGAGGCTTTTTGTGCGCAAATTGCGGTAATAATGTCCATCCAGTGCATCAAACGCCCTCCCATCAAGTTACCTAAGGTATTTGTATCATTGGGAAGTACCAATTCGGTACGGGTGGTAAAAGTTTCTGAAACTGTTTTTGTTGCCATTATAAAAATAAATAAATGAATTTGGGGGCAAAGGTCGCTATTTTTTGGCAGAAAATGACTTATTTTGCCTTAAATCTATCAAAAACATTGGATTTTATTTCATAATTAGTTTAAAATGAGAATATTAGGTATCATTCCTGCACGTTATGCTTCGACTCGTTTTCCTGGTAAACCTTTGGTCGATATTGCAGGAAAAAGCATGATTCGACGGGTGTATGAGCAGTGTAAAAAGGCACTTTTGCTTACAGATGTGATTGTTGCCACAGAAGATGATCGTATTTTGGCGCACGTATTGGCTTTTGGGGGAAAGGCAGAAATGACAGGTAATCAACACTTAACAGGAACCGACAGAGCGGCAGAAGTTGCGGCAAAATATCCGGATTTTGATGCGTATATCAATATTCAAGGTGATGAGCCTTTTATTGCGCCCGAAGCGATAGATATTTTGTGCCAAAAAATGATAGAAAATACGCCACAAATTGCGACACTTATCCAAGAAATGAGCCAAATTTCGCACCTCGAAAATCCGAACTCGGTAAAAGTTGTGGTTAATCACAAAGGATATGCGATGTATTTTAGTCGAAGCATGATTCCTTTTTTGAGAAATATTCACAACCTACAAAAAGCCTTATCTGCCCATCATTTTTATCAACATATTGGTATTTATGGGTTTAGCAAAGAAACTTTGGCACAATTAGGCAATCTTTTGCCCAGTTCTTTGGAGCTTGCCGAGTCTTTGGAGCAATTGAGATGGTTAGAAAATGGGTTTACTGTTTTGACGGCTATTACTGATTATCAATCTATTGCGATAGATACGCCAGAAGATTTGCAAAAAATAAAAGACTAATTATTTCAACATGTCTGACATTTTTATTTTCCTTATCCCGTTAGGGATAAAATATCGGTATAAAATAATAATTCGTTCCAAAGTTACCCAAATTTTTCGTACTTGCACGAAAAAACGTATAAAACAGAACGTTATATTTATATTTTTACGGATATTTAGTGCCTACGGCACAGAAAAAAATAACAATTCTAATTGGCAGACATGTTGATTATCTCGTTTGCGTTTTTACATTTAATGCAAGTTACACATGAACTGCGTAGTAAATGCGATTTTTCAGAATGGCAGTTACTACGCAACAACATTTGTTTTATCGAATAAAAAGGGCAAGAATTGGGCATTTTTCATATTTGTGCTAAAATGTGGCAGTCTTTTGAAGCCTGCCACATTTTTTATGCTAACATACATATACACATTTTTCTTTTTTTTCTGTCAAAACACCTATTGCTTCTAAATGAAAGCCCAAATCTTTGGCAAGAACTAAAAATGCTGTTTCATTTTCAGGCGAAACGGCTACTAATAAGCCCCCACTTGTTTGTGGGTCAGCAAGGATAGCTTTCTGATAATCAGATATTTCAGCGATTTTATGCCCATAACTATCCCAATTTCGAGTTGTGCCACCTGGCAAACATTTTTTTGCAATATATTCATCTATGATGGAAATTTTTGGCACTTTTTCAAAGAAAATATCCGCACTTACCCCACTTCCTTCACACATTTCCGACAAATGTCCCAACAAACCAAAGCCTGTAACATCGGTCATTGCCTTGATATACGGCAATTTGCCAAAGGTTTCGCCCGCTTTATTGAGTTGTATCATAATGTCTCTTGCTACATTTTTGTGTTCGGGCAAAAGTAATTCCTTTTTTTGTGCAGTAGATAAAATACCTACGCCAAGCGGTTTTGTCAAAAATAATTTGCAGCCTACTTCACCGCCCGTATTTTGTTTGATATGTGCAATTTGCGCCCTACCTGTAACCGCCAAACCAAAAATCGGTTCAGGATTGTCTATGCTATGTCCGCCTGCAAGCGGAATCCCTGCTGCCGCACATGCTGCACGACTGCCTTCAATCACCGTTCTTGCCACTTCGGGCGGCAACTTGTCTATAGGCCAGCCCAAAATCGCAACCGCCATCAACGGTGTACCGCCCATTGCGTAGATGTCGCTTATCGCATTGACAGAAGCAATTCTGCCAAAATCAAAGCCATCATCTACAATCGGCATAAAAAAATCGGTTGTACTGATGATAGCCGTACCATCACCTAAGTCCAATACTGCCGCATCATCACGAGATTCATTGCCTACCAACAAGTTAGCAAATTTGCTTTGTGGCACATCAGAATGTAAAATGCTGTCTAAGACTTTGGGAGAAATCTTGCAGCCACAGCCTGCGCCATGACTGTATTTTGTGAGTTGTATGTTCATTGTTATTTAATGAAATTTTTATGATTTTTAAAAATATTACCCAATTGTAGTATATGCTTTAGCTTGTACTTTGTTAATGTAGAGCCAGATGTAAAAAGTATTCAAATACAAAAAAGCATAATGTAGCGGTGAAAAACGATAATTAAGTAAGTTGAATATGCGACAAAAATAGGGATAAAAGTTGAATAGCGCAACTTAGGAACGAGTGAAAAATAAGATAGCCATATTTCGACAGGCTCAATAACCATTCTGCAAGAATCCAGAAAAGCTAAGTGATTCAGTATCAGTTTTCTGGATTCTTGCAGAATGGACAACCTTAACAAGTTATTTTTCACTCGTTCCTTAGAGAGATAATAACCTTGCTCCAAACCCTAAATTTACAAACACTTCCGACAGTTA
>JAAFHL010000308.1 GCA_013298365.1 Bacteroidota bacterium
CATTCCGCCCACGGTTTTATAAATACCGCCTTTTGCCAACAAATGATCGCACTGTTTTTGGGTGGTTTTACCCACAGCATCAAAAATCACATCAAATTTTTTGCCTATTTGTGTAAAATCTTCTGTATCATAACATACTATATTCGATATACCCAAACTTTCTACCAAATTACGTCCTTTTGCGCTACAAACAGCAGTAATTTCTGCCTTATAACTCTTTGCAACTTGTAGGGCAGCCACCCCTACCGAGCCTGTTGCGCCAATAATGAGGAGTGTAGGGTTTTGCATTTCGGCTATTTTTATTTTGTCAAAAAAATAAAGGGCTGTTTGTCCCCCAAAAATAAGTGAAACAGCCTCCTCAAAAGAAGCATGTTGAGGCATGATGGCAATATTACTTTTTTCGTCCAACGCAATATAAGCTGCGTAAGTGCCAAAATCAAAACCTGTCATACCAAAAACCTTATCACCTGCCTTAAAGTGCGACACATTTTTGCCGACACTTTCTACAATCCCCGCATACACTGTCCCAAAAATTGCTTTTCGAGGTTTTGTAAAACCTATCACAAACCGCATAATGAGTTTCATAAATCCCTCAACCGCAAGTCCTCTGACCCGCACATCACCCGAATTTACCGCCGTAGCGATAATTTTGACAAGCACTTGATTGTCTTTTGCAATAGGTTTGGCAACCTCTTGTATTTGCAATACCTCTGGCGCACCATATTGCGTGCAGATAACAGCTTTCATATTTTGATTTGACATATTAAACGTATTATTGTTAGTTTTTTGAGGGGCATTGTTAGCTGAAACAGCATTTATCAAGCGCAGAACAGCCGTATTATTGCCTTCTTGTGCCATTTGTCTTGCCGTTTTCCCAGATTCCACCTCACAAATATCTGGAGAAGCCCCATTTTCAAGCAAAATTTGTGTCATAAACTTGTGGTCAAGTTTGATACTCTCTATCAAAGCACTTGTAAAATATTCGGGGTGCTGATAATCTAAGTCTATGCCCTGATGAATGTAATACCGCAACAACTCGACATCATTCTCCTGAACCGCTTTAAACATGCATTTCCAATCTGCTTGTTTCATTTATTTGTCTAATATGGAAGATAAACGACTAAAATCACTAATAAGTAGTGGGGATTGGGAGTTAATTACAGACGATTTATAGAAAAAGTAAGCTATTTAGGTTCTCGGATAGTTCGACTACGCTCACCACAAGTAGCTCGACTACGCTCACCACAAGTAGTTCGACTACGCTCACCACAAGTAGTTCGACTACGCTCACCACAAGTAGCCCGTTTGCAAGGACTTCCCGCCTTGTGCGTTGGGATTGAGCGTGGTTACTGAGCTTGCCGAAGTATAGTCCTTGCAAATGAAACCGCAAAAAGCATTTTTTGTAAACATATCATAATTGCTTATATTTTGATTGACAAAGATAGTGAACATTTAGCAAAGCTATTGCTTTTTGTTGCGTTTTTCGGGACTACGCTCAAGCTCTGCGCCACAGTCGACAGTCCAGAAGCCCCGAAAAACGGTCAAAAATAGATTGTAACACCCTAAAATAAAAAATGAATTATTTCCCCATTTCTCCTAAAAAAATCGTATATTTGTGCATCAAAATTTTAGAAAATATGAAAAGAGTAGTCGTTTTAACAGGAGCTGGCATTAGTGCGGAAAGCGGAATTAGCACTTTTAGAGATTCAAATGGTTTGTGGGAAAATCATAATGTGCAAGATGTAGCTTCGCCTGCGGGCTGGCGCAAAAATCCTGCGTTGGTATTGGAGTTTTACAATCAAAGGCGCAGGCAGGCACGAGAAGTGAAACCGAATGAAGGGCATTTTGCGTTGGTGGAATTGGAAAAAAAATATGATGTGCAGATTATTACGCAAAATGTAGATGATTTGCATGAAAGAGCAGGTTCTAACAATATCCTGCATTTGCATGGTATGTTGAACAAAGGGCGAAGTGTGAAAAATACGCAAAAGATTTATGACATTGCAGGTGATATTGTATTGGGAGACATGGCAGATGATGGCGGGCAGATGCGCCCGCATATTGTGTGGTTTGGCGAGGCTGTACCGATGATGGACAGGGCGGCTGAAATTGCAGAAAAAGCAGATTTTATGCTTGTGATAGGCACTTCGCTTGTCGTTTATCCTGCGGCAGGTTTAGTTACTTGTGTGGCAGACCATGTGCCGATTTATATCATAGACCCGAATAAGCCGCAGATTTCTCGCCGCAAAAATGTGGAATATGTTCAGAAAAAAGGAACAGAAGGTGTGCCTGAAATTGTGGCAAAATTGTTGGCAATGTAAGCGCAAAAAGGATTTCCATAAAAAAAACGCAGCTAAAAGAAATTTTAACTGCGTTTTTATTTTTTACTTAATCCACATTATCATGCAAAAAAGAATTATGTTCTTTTAGCTTAAACTTATGTTCTTTGTCCTCGTCTATACTTGTGTTTGAAAGATGCACAGGCGGCTGTTTTTTGGACATATCTTCTAACACAACCCTTTTGCGAAGGTATGCAGGCTGATTTTCAAGCCCGTTCAAGCTATCATTGTCATGAATGTCATACTCTTTGCGATTGAGTCTTCTAAGCGTTTCACGCTCCGCCTCTGTCATTTCTGTTTCAGAAGGCAATTGCTCAAATTTTTCAATAAGTGGTTGTGTCTGATGTTTTGCATTTTTATCTTGGGCATTGCGTGTATTTAAGGAAGGCAAATGCAAAGGCTTATTTTTATCACCTTCAAAACGAGTCGCAATGACGGTAACACGAATGTCATCTTTCATGCTTTCGTCATACACAATTCCATAAATAATGTTGGCATCTTGTCCCGCTGTATTTTGGATATATTCCACAATTTCGGTGGTTTCTTCCATGCCCAAAGAGTCCATAGAAGCCGTAATGTTGACAATAATGGCACGAGAACCGCCAATTCCTACATTGTCTAACAAAGGAGAATTGATTGCCGCCTCTGCTGCTTTCAAAGCTCTGTCATCGCCTACTGCCGTAGAAGTTCCCATCAAGGCACGTCCGCCATCACGCATAATCGTGCAAACGTCTGCAAAGTCCACATTTACATAGCCTTCGGTCATAATGATTTCTGCAATACCTTTTGCCGCATTGCACAACACTTGGTCAGCTTCTTTGAACGCATTTATCATAGAAACCTTGTTGCCCAACGTTTTGAGCAAGTTATTGTTATCTATAACAATGAGGGTATCCACCGATTTTTCAAACTCTTTCAAGCCTTCTTCTGCTTGTGCGCTACGGCGAGGCCCTTCAAATTTGAAGGGCGTTGTAACGATACCTACGGTCAAAATGCCCATTTCTTTTGCCATTTGCGCAATGACAGGTGCAGCACCTGTACCTGTTCCACCGCCCATTCCTGCGGTAATAAACACCATTTTTGCACTTTCTTTGAGCAAGGAGCGCATTTCTTCGAGGCTTTCGGCTGCCGCTTTTCTGCCTACTTCGGGGTTTGCCCCCGCACCGAGTCCTTCAGTTTGATTCACACCCAAACGTATTTTAGTAGGGACAAGGCTCTTTTTTAAAGCCTGAATATCTGTATTACACACGACAAAGTCCACACCGTCAATGCCTTTATGAAACATATTGTTTACTGCATTTCCGCCGCCGCCGCCTACGCCAATTACTTTTATGATTGAATTTTGGTTTTTTGGAAATTCGAATTGCATAATTTTTTATAGTTGAGAGTTGAGAGTGGAAAGTTGAAAGTTGAAAATAAATTCAACTATAAACTTTCAAATATTTTTATCTCATTGATTATTAACAAGTTATTTTAATTATGAAAAGTAGAAAGGAGAGAGAGGTAAATAGCTATAATAATTTTCCACTCTCAACTATCAACTTTCCACTATTCTATAAAGTCGCCTGTATTGCTTAATGTATTTTGAAACCACGTTTTCACACGGTCCACAAAAGAAATTTTAGGTCTTTCTTCTGTTGTAATGATAGATTTCTGCTCGGTTGTGTAACTTTGCGGTTGTTGCATGACAGGTGTTTGTGGAGCTACTACTTGCTTTTGAGGAGGACGTTGCAAGTAGTCAGAAGTATTTAAACCCATGATAACCAACCCTGTACCCGTTGCATACATCGGAAAATTGACCTCATCTACCATGCCACTTGCCAAGTGTTCGCCAGGCAAACCGATACGGGTATCTACGCCTGTAACGTATTCTACCAACTGTTTCATATTAGCCAACTGCGCACCGCCGCCTGTTACCACAATTCCTGCTACTAATTTTTCTTCATAGCCAGAATTTTTGATTTCAGCCGCCACAAACTCCAAAATCTCTTCCATACGACACTGGATAATTTGTGCCAACATTTTTTGGCTAATTTCCTTTGCGGCACGGTCTCTTGGTCCAGGAATGCTAATTAGCAAATCTTCTTCCAAAGCATCTGCCAATGCACTTCCGTACTGCGTTTTTAGCGCTTCGGCATGACGTTTCATCACCTTACAGCCTTGCTTAATGTCCTCAGTTACAATATTTCCGCCAAAAGGAATAACGGCAGTATGACGAATGATATTGTTTTCCCAAATTGCAATATCGGTTGTCCCCCCGCCAATGTCAATCAAGCACACGCCTGCTTCTTTTTCTTCATCAGTCAAAACAGCAGAACTTGAAGCCAAAGGCTCTAAAATCAATTCGCTTACTTCCAAACCAGCTCTTGTAACACAACGGAAAATATTATTCGCTGCGGTTGTTTGTCCTGTTACGATATGGAAATTTCCTTCCAAACGCACGCCAGACATTCCCACAGGCTCAACGATACCCCCTTGATTATCAACCGTATATTCTTGGGGCAATACATGAATAATTTCGGTTCCAGGTTGAGTCGCAATTTTAAACATTTCATTATGAAGACGAGAAACATCTTCACGCACAATTTCGAGGTCGGGATGATTAAGGGTAATAATACCCTTGTGCTGCATACTGCGCACATGCTCTCCAGCGATGCCTACATGCACCACTTCTATTTTAATGCCAGATTGTTTTTCAGCTTCAGCTATCGCTTCACGAATCGCCAAAACCGTTTTTTCAATATTGACCACTACCCCACGGTTTACACCGTCAGATTCGGCTTTTCCTACGCCGAGAATATTAATTTTTCCATATTCATTGCGCTTTCCTACGATTGCACAAATTTTGGTTGTTCCAATGTCGAGACCGACTACAATTTTATCAGTCATATTTTTGTAATTAAGAATTTTATAAAGTAAAAAATAATAATTTACCACTAAGACATTAAGGAACACTAAGAAAATAGTAGCCTTAGTGTGTCTTTGTGGTTTTATAATAAAGAACACTTTCAACTTCGTTTCCCGATGATTTGCCCTCGATACTTCACGCTAAATCCCTTATATTTATTCCAACCCACCTCTTTGATAACTTGGTCATAAAAGATGCGCATGTTTTCAAATTTTTCTTCAATCCGTTTTGGCTCGCCAAATTCAATGTACATGGTGCTAATTTGTGGATAGAACATCAACTCATTGGCTTGTGTGATGTATATTTCTGAAATTTGCGCTTTCCAAAACTTGTCTTTTTCAATGAACTGTGCCACAGGAACGGCATTTTTAATCAACTCGCAGCGAAAAGTATCCATCGGCTCTACGGTTTCCGAAAATTGTCCTCGAATCAAAGGCACATTTGACGAATGACGATTAGCCGTTGGAAACTTGATACCGTCTTTGTCTATATATAAACTCGTGCCGTCCATATTCACCACCCTCGCAATCGGTTCTCGCAGCGTAACATCAATATGCAATTTGCTACTCAAAGTCTTTGCTACCTGCGCCTCTTTGATATAAGGACTCTTTTTCAAGGCTTCTTCTACCTGCCGCAAATCTATCGTTGTCATTCCCACCCCAATCACAGGTTTTTGATAGCCTTCTTGAATGATTTTTCCAATTTGTTTTGTTGTCAAAAAAGCATTATTTTCTCCACTTATAATATTGACTTCCAACTCTTTACAAATTCTGCTTGCTTGATAACTGCTTACCGAAATGAAAAGAATAGTTAAAAATACCATCAGCAAAGCAATCCGAA
>JAAFHL010000031.1 GCA_013298365.1 Bacteroidota bacterium
TGTGGAATTACTTTCCCTTTCAGATGAGCCAGGCGTGCGTTTGCGGGCAACGATTACGGAGTTTGGACCTGTGCTTTTCTCCAAAATTTTAGGACTTAACGACACGCAAACGGGTGTTTTAGGTGTGGTTTTCAAATATTGTGATGACAATCGTCTGCCTTTGATAGATTTAAAAGATTTGAAAAAAGTCTTGCAATTTCTCTCAAATGAAGGTGCAAAAGAAATAGAAGCCGATTATGGCAAAATTTCTACAACTTCTGTGGGCGCAATTATGCGGAATATCATTGCATTGGAGCAACAGGGTGCAGATAGATTTTTGGGCGAAATCTCCTTTGATGTACAAGACCTTGTGCGCATAGATGACGAGGGTAAAGGCTATATTTCTGTTTTGCGATTGTCTGACATTCAAGATAAGCCTATGCTTTTTTCGACTTTTATGCTGAGTTTGTTGGCAGAAGTGTATGCTACTTTTCCTGAAAAAGGAGATGCAGAACAGCCCGAATTGTGCATTTTTATAGATGAGGCACATCTTATTTTTTCGGAAGCAAGCAAGGCACTTTTAGACCAACTAGAAACGATTATCAAACTTATTCGTTCAAAAGGGGTAGGTATTTATTTTTGTACACAAAGTCCTGATGATGTGCCAGAAGCGATTTTGGGGCAGTTAGGGTTAAAAATACAACACACTTTGCGGGCTTTTACCGCAAAAGACAGAAAAGCGATTAAATTAGCTGCACAAAATTTTCCAGAATCTGCTTTTTACGATATAGAAACCTTACTTACCTCTTTGGGAATTGGCGAGGCTTTGGTAACTGCTTTGAGCGAAAAAGGAACGCCTACTCCTTTGGCGCATACCATGTTGCGTGCGCCTGAGTCTCGTATGGACGTGCTGACAGATGCTGAAATTCAAACGATTATCGGAAAATCTGCCTTAGTTCGTAAATACAATAAAGATGTAGATAGCCAAAGTGCGTATGAAATGCTAACGGCAAAAATGCAAGAGGCTGCTGGAGACGAAACAGAAGATGAGGCAGAAAAAGTGACAAAAGGGAAGCCTGAAAAAGAAGAAAAAGGCTTTTTTGAAAGTTTTATCAATAATCCGCTTACTCGACAAGTGAGCAGAACGGTTGCAAAAGAGGTTACAAGAGGTTTGTTGGGCGTTTTGGGTTTGGGGGGCAAAAGCAAGAAAAAAAGCTGGTTTTAAGGGGATTTGAATTTCACACAGATGCTCACAGATGAAATCACTTCCTCATAAAATATTGGTCGTTGAGAAATTATAGGGTAAATTGAGGTTGTTTTCTGTAATATTCATTGTTTGATTTTTGTTTGGGTTTAGTGCCTAAACCCAAACAAAAATCAAACAATGAGGCGACTTAGGAACGAGTGAAAAATAAGTTATCAAGGTTGTCCATTCTGCAAGAATATAGAAATCTGACACTTAAACACTTAGCTTTACTGGATTCTTACAGAATGGTTATTGAACTGCCCCCACTGCGTTGCATTGCTTGTACTGAGCTGTGCCGAAGTGAGCCTGGACTCCATTGAGCCTGCCGAAATACCGAAATGAGCTGCGCCGAAGTGTGCCGAAATATGGTTATTTTATTTTTCACTCGCTCCTTACCCAAAAGTAGTTATATTTTCTTCTTCAATTTATCCATCAACATCAAAAAAGGCTTGGTATTTTGCATGATATAAAAATGCAAGCAAGGTACACCAAAATCTAACAATTCCAGACATTGTTGATACGCCCAGTCCACGCCTACCGCAATTTCTGCTTCTCTACCCTTTGCTGCTAACATACGCTCCGTCAATTCTTGGGGAATGTCTAAGCGGAAAATATCAGGTAAAACGGTGAGTTGCGTTTTTGTTGTAAGGATTTTTAGCCCAGGAATAAGCGGCATTTGAATGTCTTTGTTACGACACATTTGCACATAATCGGTATAGAAATGATTGTCAAAAAACATTTGAGAAACGCCATAATGTGCTCCTGATTCCTCCTTCTTTTTCAGAATATCTAAATCGAAGGTCTTATTAGGTGATTGAAAATGTTTTTCGGGATAATAAGCAACGCCCATGCAAAAATCCGTTGGAGAAGCATCTACTAAATCATCAGAATAATGTCCTTTATTCATGTCTGAAATTTGATGCACAAGATCGCTTGCATAACGATTTACACTCCTATCATCGGGGATATCTCTTTGAAAAACTTTATCACCTCGCAATGCAAGCACATTTTCGATGCCCAAATAGTTCAATTCTATCAACGCATCTTCGGTTTCCTCCCGTGTAAAACCGCCACAAAGCAAATGCGGCACAGGGTCTATCCCAAATTTATACTTAATCATGGCGCACAAGCCGAAAGTACCTGGACTTTTTCGCCTTACTTTCTTGCGAAAAGTTTTGTCTTTCTGCTCTTCCCAAGCCACTTCTGCTGCATGACTCGTTACATCTATAAACGGCGGATTAAAATGTTTAATAGAATTAATCGCATCATAGATTTGCTGTAAATTCCCACCACGCTTTGGGGGGATAATTTCAACGCTAACAAGCGGGTGCTTTGCGTTTTGAATGTGTTCTATTACTTTCATTGATGTATGACTATTTTATCTTACAGGATAAAAATGCAGTACAAAGGTAGGGATTTTCTTGCAAATATGCTTTTTATAACTTACTTTTTCTTAAACCAATTATAATAAGCAACTCGTGCAGCAAGTAGGGGAATTCCTACGCAAAGTAATATACTTTTGCGAAAAAAATCAATTTTTGCTTTTTTCGTGTAATTCCAATGCTCCCAAATCATTTCTTTGTAGGGATTGGAAAGGGATTTATTTTTCAAGCCATATTGATTATATCTTTGCAGGGTTTGTGCGGCATTTTCTTTTCTTACTTCTCTTCTAAAATAAAGGTTTTCCTGCAAAGAAAGCAATTTTCCCTGAATAGCGGCATGGTACAAAATCATGGAATCTGTGCCGACAATTTCCTTGATTTGATAACTTTGTACTTGCTTTGTGCGATGTAAACCATGAATTGCGGTGCAAGGACCCAAATTTTTCAATACTTTCAATGCGCCCAAAGTAAGCGATAAATGGCTTGTGTCAATGGAACTATCGGGGAAAATGGCTTGTTTTTCGCCTTTTTCATCTATTACTTGGCTTTCGGGATAAACAAGGGCAAGCCCATCTTCATGCTGATATGCAGCAAGGGCTTTTTCGATAAATAAAGGGTGCATGATATCATGTCCGCCGAGCCAACAAAAATAAGCTGTTTTTGCTTCTTGCATGGCAAATACAAAATTCTTGATTGCGCCTAAGTTAGTGGGGTGACTAATGATTCGGATATTTGCGTGATTTGCTGCAATTTCCTTTACAATCGCAAGCGTGTTATCTGTCGAAGCATTATCAGAAACAATTATCTGAATATCCTTATAAGACTGATTCACAGCAGAAAGCAAGGTTTCTGCTATGAATTTTGCTTCATTATAAACAGGAATACCAATCGTTACTGTTGCCATCTTTATTATTTTACACGTTTCAAATAACCGTCTGGCGCAACCGAAATAAGCACTTTATGGTCAATAGATTTGTCTATTTCAAAGTTGTCATTTTCTTTCAAAAATGCCCAAACTGCGGATTTTGGATTATTTCCTGCTTTCCATGGGCGGTCTTTGATACAATAATCAGGCAAATCTTCTACTACGGTATCAAATACAACACAATAACTTCCGACACTTGTCAAAGAAGCATATGCCTGCAATTCGGCTAATACATGGTCGTGTGTGTGATTTGAATCCAAACAAATCAAGATTTTCTTGAAGTTTTTGGCATATTCATGCACTTGTGCCACAATTGCCGCATCAATAGACGAACCTTGAATCATGTCAATTTTATGCGCCATCGGGTGCTGTTCAATCGCTGCTTTATTGTGAGGACGAATATCAATGTCAATGCCCAAAACTTTTCTTTGCGTTTGTAAAGGGTTGAAAGCCACATTATTTTGTGCCGCCTCTACATAGTCCAATAAAGCCAAAGCCGAAGCACTCAAAATAAGCGAGCCACCATGTGCAATGCCTGTTTCGATAATCAAATCGGGTTTTATTGCCCAGATTAACTCCTGCATCGCCACCATGTCTTGCGGATATTGAATAATAGGTCTGTCCATACAAGTAAAATTGTATGAATAACCCGACAAAATGCTTTCTTCTAAGAAATGCGCTGTCGCTTTTTGTAGGCTTTCAGATGTTCCCTGTGCTGCGATTCTATCTTGGGTATCTTGTTGAAATTGCGCTATTGGAGTCTGAAAATTCACGCAAAGCCGCAAAGTTGTAAAGGCGCAAAGGAAATAATATCAGTACGCTGCGGCTTTGCGCCTTTTTTTCTTTGCGTGAAATTTATAAATCATTCATATCCTATTTCAGGCACACTTCAACTACGCTTAGTGCGAGTATAAAAGCCTATAAAACATATAGTTGCACATCACCCACCTGATGCTTGATTTCATCTATATAGTTTTCGTTCATCACAATGATGGCTTCAACAGGCTGTGATTGCAAGATTGCGGGCGAGTGAATTGGGTGTCCTGTATGCGCAATAAAACGTCCTTGTTTCAAAGGATTGATGTCAATTACATACTGAACTTTTTCTTTTTTGGGGTCTAGTAGATTTAAAAAAGTAGAACCTTTTGCCCCTGCGCCCCAAATTGCCATGCTGTTATGTTGTTGCAAAAGTGCCTCATATTTAGCAATTTGCATATCAAAATTTAAGTTTGTTTTTGCTTGAATTTCCATTTGCGGAATTTCAGGACGCAATTTTGCCAAATCTGCCCACAAATAAATATACTGCCCGCCAAAAAAGTCGTTTACAACGGCTTCTTCAAACATTGCGCCCAAACTTTGTTGCGTGAAATAATTGCAATGCTCATAAAATATATCCCAAAAAGCATTTTTGCCATCAATCCAATCAAAAGTCGGCACTTCTACAAACAAAAATCCCTTGTAATGATTTGCCTTTGCAATCGTGTGCAAAAACGCAAACGGCTGCGGAATATGCTCCAAGGTATGACGCATAATAATTACTTCCGCATTGATGTCATTATAAACTTCGCTAAAATATTCTTTGACAATTTTGGGGCTATCGCCTTCGTAAGTTGGGTCAAAACCGATACAATCTATGCCCGCTTTTTCCATGATTTCAAAGAAAACGCCTTTTCCACAACCAATTTCTACTACTTTTTTGTTTTCAATGCCCAAACTTTTCAATAGCTCAAATACTTTTTGCAAATGTTGCTGAAAAAAAGGCGAATTACTTTGTTCATTTTGGTAATTGACATCATAATTCATCACATCAGGATTAAAAGCCTTATTGAAAATAAAGCCTGAAATAGGCGATTGAACCAATTCTACCTCACCAATTTCCGCATCAAGGGCGGCATCTGCGGTAGGATAGACTTTATTTTGGAAAATAGGCACATGTTTTTGCTTGAAAACCTGCAAATATTCCTCTTTTTTATTTGTAGAAAAATTATCTGTAAAATTCATATTAACCGCTTGTCATGGAATGTACCACAAAGGAACGGAATTTATAAGGAATGACAAAATTTACCTTACTTTTCTCCCCAAAAAGCCATTGGCTCAAAGTCGGCATAGGGATAAAATCCTCGATTGAGTTCGATATGTTCATTTCTGCTTGCCAAGTGATTTTCGACCAAAGTGCGAATCGAAATCGGAATGCCACTGCAACAATTTTCTATGCCATTTATCTCGTTTTGTAAAGCAAAATCTACAATATTTTTTGCCACTTGCTCCACCGGCAAATAGTCTCGCAACTGCTCACCGCCCGACATATTGAAACTTTTTTCGCCATTTGCCAAAGCCTTGTCTAACTGCGAAAGAATAGATTTTTCGGATTGACCCTTGCCATACATATAAAAAAGGCGCATCCATTTTAGGGAAAAAGGCTGTTTTTTCTGCAAGTGTTCCAAAAATTTGCGGAGCGTGTCCTTTGCCAAAGCATATGGATTTTCGGGATTTGAAGGCAAATTAGGACCAAGTACGCCATTTCTCATGCCATATTCAAAGCAAGTACCTGTGATTGTGAGGTCTTTCAAACCCATTTCTATACATTTTTTTAAGAAAAAATATTGAGGCATGAGTTGTTCCTCAAAATGAAACAAGTCTTTATAATTGGGCAAACCCGACCAAACTAAATGAATAAGTTTGTCAGATTCTGCCATTTTTTTTATGCTATCTGTTTGATTTTCAAGTTCTTTTAATATATTTAATTCGCAAAAAGTAACTTTGTCAAACCAATCAAACTGCGCTGCTTTTTGGCGATTTGTGCCTGTTGCTATCACAGCAATATTGCGCTGCAAAAGTTCCTGCACCACATAATTGCCAATAAATCCCGTTGCACCCGTTACACTGACTGTCATATTTTTATGTTAAAGTAGAAATCTAAATCACTAAAAAAACTAAAAAACAGGCAATCTACCCATTTTGCGTGAAAAACCAATCGTTTTTCATTACGCTTTTTTACCGTTTTGAAGGTTTGTGTTTCGCTTTGCTACACACAAACCGTTCAAAAGGTAAAAAAGCCATTAAATCATCACTTTTTTCTTTACAGTAGGAAATCTTATCTGACGCAAAGTTACACTTTTTTTACAAAGTTTCATCATGCAGCAATAGCTTGCAACAAAGCATGATAAACATATAAAAAAGTGCATAAACAATTTTGTAAAAAATAACATAAACACAATCATTTTGTAACTCATCAAGAATATCCGTAAAAAAAACTACCTTTGCCCCTTAATTTTAACAAAAAAATATTATGATGGAAACACTTCCACCTTGTCCAAACTGTAATTGCGAATACACCTATCAAAATGATAAGCTTTGTGTTTGTCCTGAATGTTTCCATGAATGGAACCCTACGGAAGTAGTAATGATTGCCGACAACACTGCTCCCCCCAAAGTCTTAGATGCAAATGGAAATGAACTTCAAAATGGAGATTCTGTTGTACTTGTCAAAGATTTGCCTGTAAAAGGCGCACCAAAACCTCTAAAAACGGGGACAAAAGTGAAAAATATCCGACTTGTAGAAGGCGACCATAACATTGATTGCAAAATAGAAGGTTTTGGGGCAATCGCATTGAAATCGGAGTTTGTCAAAAAAGCTTAATGTTTTTCAAGGCGTTCATTGTGAGTTTATTCAATGAACGTCTTTAATTTGGTGCGGCTGAATCGCAGATGAGTAGTTTTCTCCTAAAATGGTGGTTGTTGCGTTGATATGTACCAAAATGAGTCTGTCGAAACTACTAGATTTGATAAGTTCACTAACCGCACTCACGGTATCAAGTTTCGACAAGTTTAATGACTGATTCTTATTGAGCTTGTCAAATTACTTAATAAAATTATGATGTTATTTTGGGTTATTTTGCTCAAAAAAACGGGGGCAAGTTTTTTTGAGGCAGCCATTATATCACAACTAAACACTTTATTAATAATAAAAAAACACTACTTTTGTAACAATTTTACGACTTATAATCAAAATATAAAAATGATACCAAAAACAAAAGTAACAGCAGCAGAAATTTATGACTTGTTATTGAACGATTTTAATATTAAAGACCAAATCGGAAGTGTTGAGATTATTCTTGGGGGCATTTCAGCCAAATATCATGGAAAAGATGCTATTGGTGATTTGTTGCAAGAATGGCTTGGTGAGTGGCTACGACAAAAAAACTTTTATTTTAGACAGCCACTTAATACACAAGAATTTCCAGACTTTTTATTGACAGAAAGCTTAAATTCAGGTTTTTTAGAACTTAAAACGTTTAATGCAGATGCAAGCCCAGCATTTGATATTGCTAATTTTGACAGTTATTGTACTTCTCTTTTGAGAATACCCGAAAGAATAGATGCCGATTATCTCATTATTAGTTACAAAATGATAGATGCTCAACTCTCTATTGACAATATTTGGCTGAAAAAAGTATGGGAAATGACAAGCCCTTCGGGTCAAGACCCTATTAAATTACAAGTAAAACGAAATCAAATTTACAATTTACGTCCTTGCACTTGGTATTCAAATCGTCTTCAATATCAACCTTTTAAAAATAAAATAGCATTTTTATATGCTATTTCACAAACTCATTCTATGTATCCTCAATGTGATAAATATAAAGAAGGTTGGTTAGAAAATATAAAAGCAAAATACTTAGTAAATACAAGAATTAAACTACAACTCCTGCATTTTCAACCTCAATCAACTCCTGTTTTACTATCCCCAAAGCTGCCAAAATCCTTTCAGAAATGGCTCTTATAACAGGAACAACAACCGTATTTCCCAATAAATCAAAGGCTAAACTTTCTTTTACAGGAATTTCGTAGTTTTCGGGATAGCCAAATAAGCGCAAACCTTCTCGTATGGTTAATTTTCTCACGCCTTTTCCATCAGGAACCACGATTTTAACCATATCTGTTGCCACCAAAGTAGGCGCAATTTCAAAAGGATTGAGGATTTTATTGATTTCAAAACTCAATTTCCCTGTTACAATATTGTAGCCTTTGGGTTTTGTTTCGTCATACACACGAGACGTAATTAGCCCATTTTCAGTAACTTCACTTACTAATTTTTTAGGATATTCAAACTTGATATATCCTTTTTCTACCAAATCATCTAATAGCGTTTTTACATCAACTTGCTCAAATAAATTATCCGCAGGGAAAAAAGACTGAATTTGACTTAATGTTAAAGGCATTCCGTCCATCCAATCAATCCCAATTTCGCTTGCCCATTGTTTTTTTCTCCGTTCTTTAAACAGCCGATTCAACAAATTGATTTGTATTTCTGAACAGTCGCCCTTTAAGCCAATGTCCCAACTATGAATATTATTATCTCCACCTCGTTTGTCCTTGATAGATTTTCCATAGAGTTCTTCAATCGTAAAATAGGAAAGTAGTTTTCTTGTAAATGCTGTATCCATTGTTTTTTTGCCTTTTTCCAATACATCATTTAAGATACTAAACTTTGGCTCAAAATTATCCAAAGAAACTTTATCTTCTTTTGTACCCACAATAAAAACCCGTTTTCTGGATTGTGGAACGCCAAAATAAACACTGTCTAATACTTTCCAAGAAACTTGATAACCCAACTCGGTTTCTAATTTATACAAAATGGTTTTTAAGGTTCTTCCGATTTCATCATGCTTATTTTCGATGTCATGTTTTACCAAACCCTCCACATTTTCGAGAATAAAGCCTTGCGGTTGATGGTGTCTTATGATTCTTTCTATTTCAAAAAATCAAAAGGCGGAATATCTTCATTTTTGACTTGAAAAATATCGCCTACAAAATTTTCGTGGTGATGATTATGCTTTAATGTTTGAATAGCATAAGGTTTGATTTCAGAAGTCAATACACATTCTGTTTCAATGCCTATTTCTTTACATGCTTGCTCAAAACCCAGGCGAATGCCGCCAAGCCCTGCGAATAAGTCTATGAATTTCAATTTATTAGTATTCATTTTTTAGCTGTATTATATTCAGTAATAGATTCAGCAGCTTGCAAATTTGATGCGTCTGCGATGATAAAAACAGTTTTATATTCCTCAACCTCAATTTTTGTGCAACCTATCACATACAAGCATTGCAAGAAGAATGCAGCACTAAAAGTACCACGACTAATTTTGCTATCTACACTTGATTTGGTTTCTGCAATGCCATGTTGATTGAGTAAAAGCGTTAAATCCTCGGTGGATAAACCTCTTTTTACTAATTCTGATTTAAGCAAGCGTTTGACTTTTTTATTCCATTCTTCCATAATTCATTCAAATTATTCGCAAATATGAGAATTTTAATTGAAATATACAAATTTTTATCAACATATTAATTTAATAATTATTTATGTACACTTTATTAATAACTATTTTACAGTATAAGGACTAATCTCTCAGAGAACCTAATATCTACCCAAAAACACAGAATAGAAGCCTTACTTATTACCTTTATCGAAATATTATCGAAGTGCAGCAAAATGACTGAAAGTATTTATTTTTTAGTCTTCATTTTATTTGTACATAGAAATTATGTAATATTATCATTTCATATACAACCAATTAGCTACAAAACATCTCTCATTCAACACAAACTATTTACCATTTATCCACAAAATGAATTTATCTATTCGAAATCTCAACAAACAATATCCTAATGGGGTAAAGGCACTCAACAACGTTTCCCTTGAAATTAGTTCGGGCATGTTTGGGCTTGTAGGTCCAAATGGGGCAGGAAAATCTTCACTTATGCGCACGATTGCTACTTTGCAAGAGGCAGATGGCGGCGAAATTACTTTCAACAACATCAATGTTTTGACGGAACATGATGCGATTCGCAGGACTTTGGGCTATTTGCCGCAAGAATTTGGGGTGTATCCTCGGGTAAATGCGGTGATGTTGCTCGACCATTTTGCGCAACTCAAAGGCATCTCTAATGGAAAAGAAAGAAAGGAAACGGTAGAGGCACTTTTGCACAAAACCAATCTTTGGGAGCATAAAGGCAAAAATTTGGGGACTTTTTCGGGCGGCATGAAACAGCGTTTTGGCATTGCACAAGCTCTTTTGGGCAATCCTTCGCTCATTATTGTAGATGAACCTACGGCAGGACTTGACCCAGGTGAGAGAAATCGTTTTCATAATCTTTTGAGTGAAATATCTGAAAATGTGGTAGTTATTCTTTCTACCCATATCATTGAAGATGTACAAAGTTTGTGTAATCTTATGGCAATTATCAACAAAGGGACGATTTTGGCGTATGGTAAGCCGCAAGATTTGGTAAAAGGTTATGAAGGCAAAATTTGGAAAAAACACATTGATAAAAAGGATTTGGAGATATATAGGGCGCATAAAGTAGTCTCACAGCACCTGGTGGGCGGAAAAATGGAGATTGTAGTTTGTGCAGATACACAACCTGATGCAGGTTTTTCGCAAGGCTATACAACTTTGGAAGATGTTTATTTTGCAGTTATCAATCAGTAAAAAATATGACACAAAAAGAAGTAAATCAATTAGCTTATGATATTGTGGCTTGCGCAATAGAAGTCCATACACAGTTAGGTGCAGGATTATTAGAGTCAGTATATGAAACCTGCTTTTGCCATGAACTTAAAATAAGAGGATTTAAAGTAAGGCATCAGATGTCTATTCCTGTTCATTATAAAGGATTGGATTTGGACGCAGAACTGAGATTAGATGTTTTGGTAAATGACTTGGTTGTGGTAGAATTGAAATCAGTAGAAAATATGATACCACTTTTTGATGCACAAATACTGACATATATGAAGTTATTACAAAAGCCCAAAGGCTTGCTTATTAATTTCAATACTGCTAATATTACCAAAAGCCTAAAACCATTTGTAAATGAGTACTTTGCGGCATTGCCCAAGGAATGATTTTGCTTAGTGTTTCTTCGTGCCTTTGTGGTAAAAATATAACCACTAAGAAACTAAGCTTCACTAAGAACGCAATGCCTTAGTGTTTCTGTGTGCCTTCATGGTAAAAATATAACTACCAAGTAACTAAGCTTCACTAAGAACGCAATGCCTTAGTGTTTCTTTGTGCCTTCGTGGTAAAAATATAACCACTAAGTAACTAAGGTTCACTAAGAACGCAATTCCTTAGTGTTTCTTTGTGCCTTCGTGGTAAAAATACAACCACTAAGAAACTAAGCTCCACTAAGAACGCAATCCCTTGGTGTTTCTTTGTGCCTTTGTGGTAATAACAATAAATTATGCTCAATATATTTCTCTTTGAACTCAAATATCGCATCAAACGCCCTGCAACTTGGGCGTATTTTGCCATCTATTTTCTGTTTGCCTTTATGATAATGGTAACAGACTCCATTTCCATCAATGGCGGTACAGGCAATATGTTTCGCAATGCACCTGCCATGGTAGAAAGTTATATCGCTATTTTTATGGCATTTGGTATGCTTGTCATTTCGGCAGTCATGGGCAATCCTGTTTTTCGAGATTACGAACACAATACACATCACTTCCTTTTTTCCTATCCTTTTGGAAAATGGGAATATCTTTTGGGCAGGTTTCTCGGCTCTATGGTGATATGTTGGGTAATTTTCTTGTCTCTACCTTTGGGAATTAGCTTAGGAGCTACGATTTCGCCTGTTTTTGGGTGGATGCCTGCGGAAAGGTTTTGCAGTAATCCCTTTTCAGTTTATCTCATTCCGTATTTAATTTATGTCATTCCCAATACCTTGTTTGTAGGAGCTATTTTCTTCGGAATCACCTCTTTAACCAAGAAAATTACTTACACCTATTTGTTTAATGTGATGCTATTTATGGGCTATCTATTGGCTTTGAATAAATTAGTAGAACCTGAAAATATGCAGGTAGCATCTATTCTTGACCCTTTTGGCATTGCTGCAAGTCAGGGTGAAGCACGCTATTGGACTCCTACCGAAATCAATTCGCAAATTGTGGGTTTAGCGGGTTTGGTCAAATGGAATCGTGTGCTGTGGACAATGATAGGGCTGGTGATTTTTGCCGTTTCAGGCTACTTTTTTGATTTTAGGGTAAAAAATAAACAAAATAAAGTCCTTAAAAATGAAGCAGATACGCCCACAAAAACACATATTTCTCTACCAAAAGTAAGCCTACATTTTGAAGGTTTTACCCAAATCCAACAAATGTTGAGTTATGGCTGGATAAGTTTTAGAGATACGGTGAGAGAACTGCCTTTTATTGGCATGGTCGTTTCTGGTTTGGCTTTTGTGGTTTTTCAGGCAGGGGAAATGGACGAAATTTTTGGTACACCTACCTATCCCGTTTCTTACAATATTTTGGAAATCACAAAAGGACTTTTTGGCATTTTTATGCTCATTATCATTACCTATTATTCAGGTGAATTGGTCTGGAAGGAAAGGGCTTTGAAAATGAACCAAATTTATGATGCTTTGCCCATCAAAAACTGGCTTTTGTTTGGGAGCAAAGTGTTGAGCATATTTTTGATTGTGCTGTCTATCAATATATTAATTATGTTTACAGCCATTTTGATACAAGTAGTAAAAGGTGGCGCACCTGTGAATTGGGAATTGTATTTGATAGACACTTTTTACCTTTCTTTGAAGGAAAATATGCTTTTGGCAATCTTAGCCATTTTCATTCAAACCCTTGTCCCAAATAAATTTACAGGTCATGCGGTAATGTTATTGTACTATGTGTGGGGAATGGTATCTGGCAATATCGGCTTGGAGCACCCCTTATTTCGTCCTTTTGCTATTCCTGGCTATCAATATTCCGATATGAATGGCTTTGGCGCATCTTTGTACAAAATCAATATTTTTATTGCTTGTTGGGGCATGTTAGGATTAATATTTTTGATTTTGGGCAATGCTTTGTGGGTAAGAGGGACGGTTTCTTCTTGGAAAGAAAGGCTACAAGTTTTTCGTAAGAGAATGAATATAAGCACTTTGGTACTTTTAGGGGTTTGCCTCATCAGTTTTGCCACCCTGTCAGGGTTCATTTATTACAATACAAATGTCTTAAACAAATTTGTTACAGATGATATGCAAGAAAAGCTGGGCGTAAAGTATGAAAAAACGTATCAAAAATACAAAAAAATGCCGCAGCCGAAGTTTACCCGTATCAAATTAGACATGGATTTGAATCAAAAAGCTTTGAGCTATCATGCCACAGGCGAAGTAGTTATTCAAAATAAAACACCCAAAACCATAGATTCTATTGTGATTGAATACAATGCTTTGTTAAGCAAAATAGACATTCAAGGCTGGGGAAATGTCGTGTTAGATGATAAAGATTTAGGATTTCGTATCTATAAATTGGCAAAACCTTTGCAGCCCGGCGATTCTGTTGCGATGAAATATGATATTTTGATGGAAAATAAAGGATTTAGCCGTAACGGGCAGCCGCAAGCGATTACTTATAATGGGACATTTATTCATAGCTACGACTATTTTCCGATGATTGGTTACACAGGAAATAGCGAAATTTCGGACAAAAATAAGCGTACAAAATTGGGCTTGCCTAAGAAAAAAGAACTTCCAAATCCCGAATCTAAAGAAGGTTTAGACATTTGCTACTTGGGTTCAGATGCAGATTGGATTATGTTAGAAAGCACTATTCACACCGAAAAAGACCAAATAGCACTTGCGCCTGGCTATTTGGAAAAAGAATGGGAAGAAGGCGGAAGAAAGCACTTCAAATACAAAATGGACGCTCCTATCAAGAATTTTTATGCCGTATTAAGTGCCAAATATGAGGTAAAAAAAGAAAAATATAATAATATCAACTTAGAAGTTTATTATCACAAAGGGCATGAATACAATGTAGATAGAATGTTGCTGGGCATGAAAGATGCGATTCAATATGCAGGCACAAATTTCACGCCCTATCAATATCGTCAAGCACGCATCATTGAGTTTCCGAGATATGAGACCTTTGCCCAAAGTTTCCCAAATACAATTCCCTATTCCGAAGGCATCGGTTTCATCGCCGATTTGCGAGATTCTACGGATATTGACTATATTTATTATGTAACGGCACACGAAATTGCGCATCAATGGTGGGGGCATCAAATCACGCCTTCTTCGCAAAAAGGCGGCGATATGCTCTGCGAAAGTATGGCACAATATACTTCTTTGATGATAATGAAGCACAAATATGGGGCAGACAAAATGCGCAAATTCTTGCATTTTGAATTAGACCGTTATTTGCGTGGCAGAAGAACCGAGCAAGATTATGAAAGTCCTTTGTACAAATGTTCCAATCAACAATACATTCATTATCGCAAAGGTTCGGTGGTTTTCTATGCTTTGCAAGACTATTGGGGTGAGGAAAATTTGAACGCAGCTTTGAAAAAATTCACTGTTGCCAATCAATATCGCTCCAATCCTTATACAAATTCTATTGCATTTTTGGATACATTGAAGCGATACACGCCCGATTCTTTGCAATATTTGTACAAAGACATGTTTGAAACGATTACTTTGTATGACAATCGTGCGACAAGTGCGAAATCAGAAAAAATGCCTGATGGTAAGTACAAAGTTACGATTGAGGTAGAAGCAAATAAAGTTTTGGCAGATAGTTTGGGCAAAGAAAGTCCTTTGCAAATGAATGATTATGTGGACATTGGCGTGTTGGGGGCAGGCAAAAAATACGAAGAAAAACAGCTTTTTCTCCAAAAATACAAACTCAAAAATGGTAAAAATACGTTTGAGGTCATAGTAGCCGAAGAACCCAAAAAAGCAGGGATTGATGTTTATAATAAGTTGATTGACAGAGATTCTGATGATAATGTGGTGGCGGTGGAGTAGTTTTTTTGCCTAAAAAATAAGCGCAGAAAATTATAAATTAGCAGAAATAAAATAAGGCAACGCTGACAGGCTACTCTCCTGGCAGCGTTGTTTTTAATATCGTCCATTAAGCGTCAAACCTTCGTTATTTGCCCACATTCTAATCGGAGCCATTTCATTTTCATCGGGAAGGCGATTTGCAAAACCCCTGATTTGAACGATACTTTTGTCTGCCCTCACTTCAATGGTAACTAATCTAACATAGTCATCGTCAGCTATTTTTTCTCGCATAGACCAAATCGAAGTTCTTTCTTCCTCACAAGAATCGGCGTAACTTAGCACACAGTGACGCATTATTTTCCCTTCTTCGGACAACTCGTGATAGTTACACAACTGCTTGATTTGAAATGTTTTTCTACCTTCTTTGCTCCGAAATTTTTCTTCATAATCCTTGATTGGCAAGCCAAACCACGCACTATTTTTGTTATATCGCCTAAATTCTCTTTCCTCATTCAACCGCTCATGCCATTCATTAAGCAAACGCAAGATAGAGAACGAAGTACGTCCTTTCATCGAAAAGTTGGGATTTGCAGGCGGCAATTCCTCCATACGCCCCAACTGTGTGATAACTCTACGGGTCTCAAATTTTTCGCTTTGCAAAAAATCTATAATCGGACGTATTTGCCAAGTATCAAGCATCGGGTTTTGGACAAAAAAACGAATTACCGTTTCCCAAAAGGCTTCGTTTTCGATATTTTGCCCTAAACGACTTGCCAAAATTTCTTTTAACAAGCGAGCATCTCCGCCCATACCCATAACCTGCCCACAACGAAGTGCTTCTATAACACTATAATTATCGGGAGCTTGCAAAAAATAATGCACCATTTTAGTAGTCATTGAAAGGGGGAAAATGACCGTTTTATGCAAACTTTCACCCCTTGCCAAACGAATACACCATTCTGTATGTGTTGTATCTGGCTTAAAAAAGGCGTTTTCCAAGAAAACAGGTACAGGATATTTTCCAAATAAATAATGAATCAAATCCCATATTTTCATTTCAGCGATGGTGCTTTCCGCTTTTCCCAAGATAGAACGTTCCCATTCCCAACGCTGTGCGCCCGTAAATTTATGCCAATATTCAGGCTCATTCAGCCAAGACTTGTTATGTGCAGCGATATTAACCAAAGCATTTATATATTCTGTTTTGGAAAACATATCTTTGTAGCCTTTTGCCCTAAGTATCGTAATTATTCTGTTATAGGCTCGTACTTTAGCTTTATTTTTGTAACTATTATGCCCTTTTGACCATTCTCTCACAACTTGATGGTCTAGATAGAAAGATGAGTAAACCTCAAGGCTTGTTTGTGTTTTTGGAGAAACAACTTGTAATCTTTTGTTTTTTAATGACTTAGTCATAATTTATGAAAATAAAACTGCAAACAAAGGCTTCACGGCACTTGTATGCACTTGAAAAATAGATATAATTCAAAAAATGGACTTAACGGTACTTGTATGTGAAGCAAACCGAGATGCTGTTTGGGATACAGCGAGAATATAAAATGTAATTGGGGGAATTGCGCTTATATCAGGCAATGTTAAAGCTGGGTTCGCCTATTTATCCGACATGACATGCTACAAGCAGCAGCCCGAAATGTCGGCTTGCTATTTTGCTTTGTATATGTGCTTTGAGCTGTCATGATTTTTGTGTTAAAAAATAGATACAAAGGCTTTAACGTAGGGTTGAAAAAAAGGTTGCGTTTTTTTGAGATAATGAGTGCTTAAAATGACATAAACTTAGGATAAGTAATGAAAAATAAATAACTAGCCAATGTTCCCGCAAAGAAAAAAGTGCTAAAAAAGTAACGATTTATTGCTGGCTTTTTACTTTTTGAACGGTTGGATATTGAACGAAGTGAAAATATCTAACCTTCAAAACAGTAAAAAGCCCAGAAAATAGGCAATCTGCCCATTTTGCTTGAAAAACGAATCGTTTTCCTTTACGCTTTTTTACCGTTTTGAAGGTTTGTGTTTCGCTTTGCTACACACAAACCGTTTAAAAGGTAAAAAAGCCCTTAAAGCAGCACTTTTTTCGTTACAGTAGGCAAATTTTCGTAAATGAAGGCTTTTATTTGCGTGAATTTAAATAGATACAAAAATAAAATAAACAAATCATAAAAAAAAAGTAATTTTGCACTCACAAAAAGGAACATAAAATAGGATTTATATCCATCTTATAATTATACTACAAAAAATGGACAATTTACAGGCGAGAGGCGGCATTATCTCTATATTTATCAGCATTGTATTAATGATATATATGATTCGCTTGTTCACGATACAAGTATTTAATGCCGAATATGAAGGAAAAGCAAATCAAAATGTCATCAAAACCAAAATCATTACGCCGCCTCGTGGGGCTTTATACGATAGAGATACGACTTTATATGTAACAAATGATGCCTTATTTGATTTAACGGTAACGCCAGGTGAACTCAATATTCCTGATACAAATGTCTTGCTCAAAGGGCTTGACATGACAAAAGAGGATTTAATCAAAGCTTTGAAAAATGCCAAAAGATATTCAGATGTGCGTGAATCCAGCATTGCTCGCAATATTTCGCCTTCTGCCTCTATCACAATGCGGGAACAAATGTGGGATTTTGGTGGCTTCGATTTTTACCGTTATAATACAAGAAAATATATTTATCCCGTAGGCGCAAATTTCTTGGGCTATATCAGCGAAGTAGATTCCAATCAAATGAAAGCAAAGCCTGAAAATATGTATATTTTGGGTGATTTAGTAGGAAAAGCAGGAATTGAAAAATCATATGAGACCGAAATGTTGGGCAAAAAAGGAAAACATGTCATTCTCAAAGATGTGCATGGGCGTGAAGTAGGAAGTTACAAAGACGGAATACAAGATGTGCAAGAAGTGCCAGGAAACGATTTGTTGATGAGCATAGATTTGGATTTGCAACGTCTTGGTGAAGAAATGATGCAAAATAAAAGGGGCAGTGTCGTGGCGATAGAACCGAGTACAGGGGAAGTTTTGGCGTTTATTAGCTCTCCTACGTATGACCCTAATATGCTCACAGGTAGCGAATTAAAGAAAAATTGGGGCGTTTTGCAACAAGACCCTAATAAGCCTTTGTTCAATCGTCCTATCATGGCAACCTATCCGCCTGGCTCTATTTTTAAGTTAGCGATGGCATTAGCAGCTTTAAATGATGGCGTAATTCAGGCAGGAACACATTATGGCTGTGGGGGCGGATTTCGTAGAAATAGGGGTAAGCCTCGTTGCCATGGACACCCTGGTTTTTCGGGGCTAAATGGTGCAATTCAATATTCTTGCAACTCCTATTTTGCGGCGGTTTATTACGATTATTTGATGAATCACCCCAAATATGATAACATTTACGATGCTTATCATTCTTGGTACAACTATATGGTAAAATTGGGCATTGGGCAAAAACTCAAAATAGATTTGCCTTTTGAGCGTTCGGGACAAATTCCTTCGGCAGAAATGTACGACAACGAAAAACGTTGGTATGGACATAATCGTTGGGTGGCAAATACCATTATCAGTAATGCGATTGGGCAGGGCGAAGTGTTGATGACTCCCATGCAAATGGCTAATCTTGTGGCAATTATTGCAAACAAAGGCTACTATATTCAGCCACATTTGGTGAAAGCCATGCGCAAAAGAGAGGCTAACAACAAATGGAATGCCATTAATTTTCCTCGTGTAGAATCGGGTATTGCAAAACAACATTATGATGTAGTCATTGCGGCGATGGAAGATGTGGTAAGAAGTGGGACAGCAAGGAGAGCAACCCTCAAAGATATTATTATTTGTGGAAAAACGGGTACAGTTCAAAATCCACATGGGGGCGACCATGCGGTGTTTATTGCATTTGCCCCAAGAGAGAATCCCAAAATAGCCATCGCAACCATCATCGAAAATGCAGGCGCAAGTGGTGGTTCATGGGCAGCACCGCTTGTGGGTGCAATGATAGAAAAGTATTTGACGGATACCATTATTGAGAAAAAAGTAGAGTTTCAGCGGGTAAAAAGTGCTAACTTTATGAAATAACAATAGGGATAACATAAAAAAAGGCTCTTTTGTCAAAAAGAGTCTTTTTTTATTTATCTACGCCAGTCATATTTTCGTTAAAACGCTGTTTTTTATAAGCGTCTTTGAGTGCTGTCTTGTCGATAGTATATGAATTATAAATGTTGTGTAACTATAAATCCGACCTTCCGCACTCTCTGTTCCAAATTGTAGTAATTAGCGACATAGCACAAATCCCATCGCTTACCAACTGTTCCACACTTCCTACTCTTACCTAATCGTTCATACATACGTTTCTTTGAACACAAATATAACACTTTTTTAGTTATGAGGTGCGGAAGGAAGGGTAGAAATCCTATTCCGTGAAATTAAGAACGCCGATTTTCGCAAATAGCGAAAATCGGCGGTTCATCGTTGGACTTAGCTCACGATAAAATTTGCAGTCATCTGCGAGAAACGATTCCTTATCTCAACAAGGTCAAACTCCCTTTTTTGACTACTTTATTATTTTTATTGTCTGTGAAAGTTAGCGCATAATAATATACGCCTGCTTCACATTCTGCGCCATTTGGTCTTGTACCATTCCATTTTTCAGTAGGGCTAATGGTCTCAAATACCTTCACGCCCCATCTGTCATATACACTTACTTTGAAATCGGTAAGTCCTATGGCATAAATATTCCAAAACTCATATATCTCATCGCCATTTGGACTAAATACATCTGGAATAAACAAAGAATCTGGGTTGGTAAAAATTACATTTACGATATGAGAAACGGTATCTTTGCAGCCAAAAATGTCTTCTACATACATGCTAACATTGTAATCACCTGTTTCTGTATAGGTATATGTAGGATTTTGTAAGATAGAAAAAGCTCCATTTACCCCAAAATCCCAAGTCCAAAGTGCGCCACTTATGCTTTGGTCAGTGAAAACAGTGGTTTCACCTGTAAAAGCAGGGTTAGGTGTTGCGAAGAAATCAGCTTGCGGTCCTGGACTTACATTTACGGTAATATTTGCGGTATCTGTG
>JAAFHL010000309.1:0-1021 GCA_013298365.1 Bacteroidota bacterium
CAGACGCTTTTACCCCGATAAATTCATCGGTAGAAAACAAATGTGGGCGAATATATAAACTGCCTTTATCAGCAGGTGGAATCCATTGTTCATCAAGTTTGACCAATTCCTTCAATCCTTCCATAAAAATAGATTCAGGAATTTGAGGCATACACAAACGATTTGCGGAATAATTGATACGCTTTAAATTCTCTTGTGGACGAAACAGAAGTGCCTCACCTTCAGGTCCTCTATATGCTTTCATGCCTTCAAAAATCGCTTGCCCATAATGCAAAGCAGAAATACTTGGAGCAAATTCTAATTGACCATACGGCATAATCTCAGGCTCGTGCCACTTACCATCACTATACTTAGCCACGAGCATATGGTCGCTAAACACTTTGCCAAAAGGCACGTTATCCATATCTACTTCTGAAATACGGGATTGAGCGACAAGTGTAGTTTTAAATTTTGATTCAAGAACAGTTGTTGTTGTCATAGATTATGTCAAAATTGTACGTTTGAGTAATGGAAAAGAACGAAAAATGCCCTAGCTATACGATATAACATAGCTAAGACATTTTTAAATAAACGGTATTTTAATATGGCACATATTAGAATAGAATAGTTCAAATAAGATGCAAAATTAGGATAATATTTTCATATCCTACTGAAAACTTCCATAAATGTAGGATTTATTGCCAAATACTACATAATTACTCCGCACCCATCAAAATGACTTCAAAAATCAGCTCTGCATTTGAAGGAATCTTGCCCATTGCTTGCGTGCCATAGCCCAAATTCGCAGGAATACGCAGCACAGCATGGTCGCCTACATTCAGCATCGCAATACCCTCGTCCCAACCTTTTATCACACGTCCTTGTCCCAAAGGAAACTCAAAAGGCTGTCCTCTTTCAAAAGAGCCATCAAATATGGTTCCGTCAGCCAAGTAGCCACGATAATGAACTTTCACTTTTTGACCTGCTTTTGCACGTGCGCCTGTACCTTTTTTGATTATTTCGTAGCCTAAACCCGAGCCTG
>JAAFHL010000309.1:1042-6076 GCA_013298365.1 Bacteroidota bacterium
CGGTTTTTGCATACTCAGCCAGAGCCTTGCTAACTGACTCTTTTTCAAAGGTTTGAAAAGCAGTAGTTGCTTCTGCTACAAAGACCATATCACTTGCATTAAGCGTTTTATCGTTCAAATTTGCCAACTGATACAAGTATGCATTCACATCTTGACTTGCTGTTTTTGCTGGAAATTTGGTAAATTTAGTAATATGTGGGGTTTTTATATAAAAAAAATCTGCCCCCATTTGATATTGCGCAGCAGCACCTGGTAAGTTTTTAGACTCGATACAAAAATCACGTTTAAAACCTTCTATATCTGTGCATTGTGCCAACATAGAAAAAGATATAGCCGTAAATAATGAAAAAAATACTGTTTTTTGCATGTTAATAAAATGAATTAATTAATTTTTTGTTTGTAATAATCTATAATAAATTGAAAAATACCCATAATTTCGGGCATTTCTGTCAAATAATATGAATTAAGTTGGGCTATAAAAATAACTTTTTTCTTCTTTTCCTTTATATTTTAACAGAAACTCATATTTTTCATTTTTTTTCATGGGTTCTACAGGAATTTTAAATACGTGATTTCCTTTATCTTTGACAAAACCTTTAATCCAAATTTTCTTGCCTGACGGGTCTATTAAATGCAATTCCACAAACCCAGGCACCGTAATTTCGTAGGCAACTTCCATATTTGTGCCATTTTGCGTAGTGCTGCCCATATAGAGTTTCGGCTCTACATAATATTCAGAAAGTTGCGCAAAGGATATATGCGCAAATAACAGAAACAAAAATGTAATACATGTATTTTTCATCAGTAATTAATAGTTAAAAATGAATAATTAAAATTTATGATAACTGTACGATAATCAATTATTTAATGCTGAATTATTTTATTAGCAAAATCTCAATTTATTTCCTGCCCTGTTAGAGGCAAAATATCGGTAAAAAACAAGACACCCTACCCTCGTTTTGTGGATTTTTGCGTAAAGTATGGGTTGCAACCCATACTTTACGCAAAAATCCCTACTTTGAGACTTGTCTCCACAAAAATTGTCATAGAACCGTTAATATTTAATAAAAATTCACACATTATTAGCATTACTTGTCGAAAATTTGACGAACTTGTAACACATAATCAACAACTTTTTGCGTTGCCCCAATTCTCTCTTGAATAAAGATTTGATTACAACCCGACATTTTTTCCCACAAAGAAACATCTTTTATCACTAATTGCAAAATATTCTCCAAATCCTGCCCATTTTTCACACTTATAGCCCCCCCATTTGCTATCATTTCTGCGCCTTCGGGATATTTTTCAGGATAAAAGTCATCTCCAAACAATATTACATTCTTAAACGTAGCAGGTTCTAAAATGTTGTGTAATGCTCGTTGAAAGCCGCCGCCCACAAAAGCAATGCCCGAATAGGCATACATTTTTGCCAACATGCCCACATTGTCCACCCACAAAATACGATTCGAAGGCATACTTTTTTCTATATCAGAAAAAAGAATACTTTCATTGGGAAATCGGGCTATATACTTGGCTATCTGCGTTTTATCTATTTCATGTGGCGCAAAAATGAGCTTTATATTTGTTGGCAATTTTTCCCAAACCCCCAACATCATTTCGATTTCAGCTTTCCAACAACTGCCTAACAATATCACCGTTTGAGGCGTGTTATTTTCTCCCAAAAAATATTTCATTTCTGGAATCGGCTGCCATTCTTGCCGATTAGCAAAAACCCTATCATAGCGTGTATCTCCACTCACAAAAATGTGTGGATTTTGAGAAAAATGGCTTAATAAATGCTTTGTTTTTTCATCTTGTGTAAAAATAGCAGAAAAAGACTGAAAAGCCTTTTGATATAATTTTTTCATGGGAAAACGAAAGAAGCTACTCCCCTCCCCTACCCTTGCAGCTATCAAATAAAGGGGAATATTTCGTTTTTTTGTCTCAAAAATAACATTTAACCAAAGGTCATATTTTACGAAAAAAGCCATTTTCGGTTGATAGGTGTCTAAAAAATGGCGGACTTTTTTGGGGGTATCAAAAGGCAAATACATCACAATATCTGCCAAAGCATAATTTTTACGTACTTCATAGCCCGAAGGCGAAAAAAAAGTAACTAACAAAGCCTTTTCAGGATATTTTTGTTTCAAAGCCTCCATCACATTCCGCCCCTGCTCAAACTCACCAAAAGATGCACAATGAAACCAAATATATTCGGTATTTTCTTTTGGCAATTTAAAAGGCAATTTCCTTCCTGCCACCCATTTTTGGGCTTTTGCATGAAAAAAAGCAGCTATTTTTATCGAAAAATAAAAAAGATATATGAATAGATTGTATGAGAACATATTAGTAATGAGAATAAAACAACAAATAACATTATTTCACAAAATCTGCCAACAAAGGACAACTATAGCTTTCAAAAACGGCTGTATGTGCGTATTTTGTATAAAAATCCATCAATGATTTGCCTGCATGATAGTTTTTTTCGCCAAAAGGAAAAGCCGCCTTATAGGTACAAATATGTATCATCAAAGAAGCCATTGCCCTTTGCTCATCATTTGTGGCGTTTTGCAAAGCTAAGAGATAATATTTTTTAGCTAAATTACCCTTCAAATAGTTTCCTTCAAACATTTTTTCTCTATTTTTCTTATCTTCTCCAAAAGCTGAACCATATAAATGTTCGCTGTAAAAATTCGTTCTGCCATCCTGAGATTGACCATAGACCGCCATCATCCAAGAATTGCCCCAAAATGTACAATTCAAATAAGCGTGTCCAAGTTGCAAATAATGGTCAGCTTTTTTTTGTGGATACATTTGTATTTCTTGCTGATAACAAAGTAATTCTTGCAAAAATTCTGTTTTATGAAAAGGAAAATGGAAATATCGAGCATCTTTGTAGCTAAGCGATAGCGGCTCAAAGGGATTTTCATTCAAATAGCCCGCAAATTGATACTGTTTTTCCCAAAAAGTATCGGGAATTTGACGAAAGGTTTCGTAAGCCAATTTCAAATCGCTGTTTCTAAAAGCAATCGTACCTTTTACATCTTTATAAAAATACGTAGAAGCCAAAGTTTGCGCACACAAAAAAGTTTCAAAAGGCGTTTTGTGCTTTTTTTCAAGCATAAAAATAAGCTTATCCATGTCTTTGATACGAGCTTTTCTGTCAAAATAGCCAATATTTGCATACACATTCCGTTCTTCACTATAAAGCAGCTCTCCCCATTCTTGCATTTTCTCATCAAATTGATACTTGTAATATACTGATTTTGAATGTAATAAGCCTCCTATTGCTAAATCGTCTATTTTTTCATATTCATCACAAGCTATTCGGAGCAGAGTATGAAGCGTTTTGTAGGTTTCTGGCTGTTTTTGTGCTATTTTTTCTAATTGTCTAATGTTACCCCAAAAATCATGTTGTGTTTTTTCAGCTCGAATATCTTGTGTTTTCAGTGTTAAAAGAGCTAATTCTATGTTTTTTTGGTTTAAAATAGTGGCATTTGCCGCAGCAGAAATGTTATACAAATACCCTTTTCCTTCCTCCATATTTTCTTGCATAAAACACAAATGCGCAATCGCAATCGCCAAGAAATCTTTTTGTTCCCCTTTTGTTTTGGGATAAATTTCCTGCAAAAACACCTTCAAAGCCTGCAAATACTGCTTATCCTTTGCTGTGTTCTGATTATTTGTTCTTTCTTCACTTTCGTATCTATATCTTGAATATTTTGAGGTAAAAAGCCAATCTTCTAATTTATTAATTTCTCGCTGCACCAAAAAATAAAAATAAGGGCTGTTAGGCATGAGGGGATAGATTTTTTTGAGATTTGTGAGTTGCGGACGGGGATTATTGATAATGGATATAGCCCTTATTACGCCCTTTTCATGGTCGTTCTGCGCATATTGTAAAGTCTTAGCAAGCATAGTCGGGCTTTTATCAAATGAATAATAGGAAATAAATTTTTTCTCATGGCATCTATCAAAAACAAGGCTATATAAATAATTTCCTTCTGCGCCCTCTGTCATCATCGCTTTGTATAGTAACGCCCATTTTTTGATTATAGTATTTGATTTTGAAGGTTTTATATATTTTTCATAGTAGCTTATGTCTGCTTTTTCGGCAGTATTTTTCACTAATTGAAAAGTATGGCGGAGCATCAAAAAAGCATATCGCATTTGCAAAAATTCATCTGAAACTGTATCTAAACGCACAAAAATCGGAAAATACTGGGTAGTCAAATTTTGTTGTTCGTTTTCCCAAGTTTCCCAATCTTCTTCGCTGTCGGTGTAGTAATATTCTATTTTTTTGGCAAAAGAAAGATATGATAACAAAGCCGCATTTTTGGGAAGTAGCAAGGCTTTTACAAAAGTATTGCCCGCAAAAGAGCTGGCTAAACTCCCCTCTTGATATGCACATTCAAAATATGCAGGGTTTGTATAATACAAAATCTTGTCTATATCCTTGATATGTACGCTTTTACCTATCTTATCCTGCCACTCTTTGCAATTTTGCATCTGGTCTAAACGCTCAGGGTCGGAGCTATTTGAGTGATACAAATCGGCAGAATAAACAAAAGGATTAAACACCGAAAAGTCTTTGAGTCCTGCACGAAACAAGGCTAAACGAACCGTCTCCATGCTCTCTCCCCAAAACATGGCATGACTATGATGGCACAAAATCAAGAATAGGCTAATAAGCCCAAATTTGGTAAATTTTTTCGATATTTTCGATTCCATAACGGTTAATAAAATCTTCGTCCCAACTAAAAAAACTAATTCGAGCATCTGCATCAAGCGAAATTTTCTTTTGTAACATAAGCGACATCGCTTGTAACTCTGCTGGCGAAACCCTTTCTCTGCGCAAAACATCTCCGCTGCGAATATACTGATTATTGAGGATTGTATCTATTTTGAACGCAAATTTATTTTCTCCCAATCCTTCAAAAACACTTGTGTCTGAAAGGTTTAGCGCATCTTTTTGAAAGGAAAATAGCCCTTGATACTTTTGCTCACGAAACCAAACGGCACACTCGAACATAG
>JAAFHL010000310.1 GCA_013298365.1 Bacteroidota bacterium
CGGCAAATGGTTGTGCAGCGGTTTTTGCCACAGCAAATGTTACCATTAATATGGCTGCACCACAACCGTTTGGCATTACACAAACTCCGTATTGTGGTTCAGTGATGTTAAGTGCTGCGAGTGGCGCAACAGGGACATATAGTTGGTATGATAATGCCGTTATGAGTGCCGGTATTTTATTAGGAACAGGGAATAATTATTCCGCAAATGCAATCGGTACATATTATTTATTTGATGTTGCTGCGTGTGCAAGTACACCTGCAAGTACAGTTGTTGCTGCTATTTTACCATTTCCTACAACAATTCCTCCAACAAATGGTACAAACTACATCGCAGCAGGGGAATGTCTAGATGTGGGTGGTATTTGGACACATTATTATGATTCAAACAGTAATCTATTGCTTTCTATCCAAAAAAATGGACAAGCTATTGGCTCAATTGGTGATGGCGTTTTTTCTGTGCAGTTAGATGGAAATGCAGGTGCGCCCGCTCCGAATGGTGCAGTAAGTATTCCTATAAATAGTCCTACAAATTATGTGCAATCGCCTGATTGGTATGTAATGAATCGTTATTGGAATGTTGTGCCAAATGGTTTAGGAACGGCAGGACAAATCACAAGTGATGTAAGTGTTCGTTTTTATTATAAAGATGATGATATTGCCGCTGTAACTGCAAATGTGTCAAGTATTGCAAATAATCCGCTAAATTTACATTTCTACAAGATAAATGGCAATTATATTCCTAACCCTAATCCTGCAACAAATCATGCGCTGATTCCCATGGCGAGTGCATATAATGCAGATGGGTATTGGCAGTATAATAATGGAGCAATTGCTTCTACAACCGATTGGTTATATGGCTCACCTTCGGTTGGAAATCACTATGCAGAATTTACGATTGGGAAATTCTCTGGTGGTGGTGGTGGTGGAAGTACCACAAATGGTGCATTACCTATTACCCTCACATCATTTACAGGCTATAATCGCTCGCAAGTCAATATTTTGGATTGGACAACAAATGTAGAAGTAAATGCAGACAAATTTGAAGTTTTGCGCAAAAATAAAAACACGAATTTTGAAAGAATAGGGGAGGTAAAAGCCAAAGGTTATCCTGCTGACTACACTTTTACGGATAATTTCCCTTATCAAGGCATCAATCAATATCAACTAAAATTAATAGATATAGATGGGCACTACCAATATTCAGAAATGGTAGAACTCACGGTTGGAGAGGCTTTTCAAGTGAGTGTTTTTCCAAATCCATCTAAAGAATTGCTGAATATCAAGGTGTTAGGGACAAATGATGCACTGCGATTTACTTTATTTGATGCTTTGGGAAAAGAGGTAAGTACACATATTTTAACATCAAATAAAATCAATATAGTAGATATTAGCAGCCTTGCAATGGGCGTATATTTTTACAAGATTAGCGACAATACATTTACAGAAAAAGGTAAAATAGTGAAAATAGACTAACATTTATCACTTTGATAATGCGCCGACTTAAAAGTCGGCGTTTTTTTGCCCAAAAAAACGTAATAGCATGGCAAGTACAGAAAATTTCATCGCTATTTCTCATAAAGCGTTATATTTGCGGCACAAAACGAAATTAATTATGAAACAATTTATTGAAACATTTTCTGCGCAAATGTTAGAAGCGCAAGCGATTGCTGACAAAGCAACTATTAATCCTCCGAAAAAAACGATTCGTAATATCGTCTTAATTGGATTGGGCGGCTCAGGTTTTGGCGGCGAAATTGTGAAAAGCTATATTGCTGATAAAGCAAAAGTGCCTTTCCAAATTTGTCGTGAATATGAAGTTCCTAAATATGTAGGTAAAAATACCTTGTTATTAGCTTGTTCCTACTCGGGAAATACTGAAGAAACTTTGTCTGCTTTTGAAATGGCAGAAGCGCAAGGGGCTGAAATTGTGTGTATTACCTCTGGCGGGAAGCTGCTTTCTTTGGCACAAGAAAAAGGATTAAATCATATTGTTATCCCCACAGGCTACCCGCCTCGCACAGCCGCAGGTTTTGCTTTTATTCAGCAATTAGAAGTTTTGCATAAATATAAACTCATCGCTAACTATCGCAAAGATGTAGCAATTGCGACCAAAGTTGTGGCTGATTTTAAAGACCACAAAGCCGCACAAAAAGTTGCTGCTGGCATGAAAGGTAAATTTTTATTCCTTTATTCTTCTATTCAATTTGAATCTATCGCCATTCGTTGGAGACAGCAAATTGAGGAAAATAGTAAGCAGTTAGCTTCATATCATATTGTGCCTGAAATGAATCATAACGAATTGGTAGGTTGGAAACAACCTGCTGAATTGATGAAATATGCACATGCTACTTTTTTGGAAAGTAGCTACGACCATGCAAGAGTGAAATTGCGTATGGATTTGAATAAACAAATCATCAAAGAACATACGCCAAATGTGATTACCCTCAAAGCAAAAGGTAGAGGTTTCCTCGCTCAATTAATGTACATGTTGCATTTTGGTGACTGGGTATCGCTCTATTTGGCAGAGGAAAATAATGAAGACCCTATGCCTGTAAAAGTAATTGATTATTTGAAAAATGAACTTTCAAAAGTGTAGGTAGGAATTGAAAATTAATGCGAAGCAAGGGTTAGAAATTTAATGTAAATATATGGTTATTAATTATTTATGTCTTTTCTTGCTGTCCCGTAGGGACAAAATATCGGTAGAAAATAATCATATCCCATGCCCATTTTTGAAATTCATGCTTTTAGCATAAATTCTTCTTAGGAAATGGGGGAATATTGCGTTTCTACCAATATTTAGCCCCTACGGGGCTGTGAAAAGCCTTTTTTAACCCTTGATTCGCATAATTAAATAAAGTGTTAGTAATTGTTTAGGTTCTCGCAGATAGAACCGCAGATTTTCGCAAATGATTCTTAATCTGTGTAACATTTCGGCATAGCTCAATGTGAAATCTGCGTCCTTGAATTTGCGAAAATCTGCGAGAAATTAAGCATACCTAAAAAACGTCTTTTTACAAATGAAATTCATCTGTAAAAAAGGCGTTTTTTTGGCTAACAGAAACTTTTTTCCAAAAAAAAAGTTTTATCACCAAACAAAATAAACAACAATATGACAACCGTAGCATCTCTTACAAACATAGACCTCAGCGTAATGCACTGCAAAGGCTGGGTTCAAGAAGCAGCTTTTCGTATGCTGCTCAACAATCTTCACCCTGATGTGGCAGAACGCCCCGAGGACTTAGTCGTATATGGCGGAACTGGTAAAGCTGCTCGTAATCATGAAAGTCTTGCGCTGATTTTGAAAGCTTTACAAGATTTAGAGGAAAATGAAACTTTGCTCATTCAATCAGGTAAGCCTGTGGGGATTTTGCCTACACATAAAGACGCACCTCGTGTTATCATTGCAAATTCCTTACTTGTTCCAAGATGGGCAACTTGGGAAAATTTCCGTGAATTGGAGAAAAAAGGCTTGATTATGTACGGACAAATGACGGCAGGCTCATGGATTTACATCGGCTCTCAAGGCATTGTTCAAGGCACTTATGAAACCTATTCAGCCATTGCTAATCAGCATTTTGGTGGTACATTAAAAGGTACACTCAATGTTACCGCAGGACTTGGCGGTATGGGCGGCGCACAACCTTTGGCAATCACCATGAATGAGGGCGTTGCGCTTGTGGCAGAAGTGGAAGAATGGCGGATTCAACGCCGTATTGAAACTCGATACTTAGATGTCATGTACAAAGACATTGATGAGGCAATAGATGCAGCTTTGGTGGCAAAACAAAACGGTGAAGGTATTTCGATTGGGGTATTATGCAATGCTGTTGCTTTGTTAGAAAGAATGATTGAACGCAATATCACGCCCGACACGCTCACCGACCAAACTTCTGCACATGATGAATTGGTGGGCTATTTTCCTGAAAATATGGGTGCTGTGGAGGCAAAAGTTTTGCGTGAAACCAATACTACACAATACAAAGAATTGTCTTGGGACACCATGGCAAAACACGTCCGTTTGATGTTGGAATTACAAAAAAGAGGCGCAATTACCTTTGACTATGGCAACAACCTACGTGGGCAAGCGATGGACAAAAGAGGCGTGATGAATGCCTTTGATTTCCCTGGTTTTGTGCCTGCATATATACGTCCTTTGTTTTGCGAAGGAAAAGGTCCTTTCCGTTGGGCAGCACTTTCTGGCGACCCTAATGATATTTATGAAACAGATAAACTCATTTTGGAGCTTTTCCCCGACAACAAACCCCTTGCTCGTTGGATAAAAATGGCGCAAGAACGCATTGCTTTTCAAGGACTTCCTGCCCGTATTTGTTGGCTGGGACAAGGTGAAAGAGAAAAAGCAGCTCTGGCTATCAATGAGTTAGTAAAACAAGGAAAGGTGAAAGCCCCGATTGTGATTGGTAGAGACCATCTTGATACAGGTTCTGTGGCTTCGCCTAATAGAGAAACGGAGGCAATGAAAGACGGTTCTGATGCCATTGCAGACTGGGCGGTTCTCAACGCTATGATAAATATCGCAAGCGGCGCAAGCTGGGTTTCTTTGCATCATGGTGGAGGTGTAGGCATAGGCTATTCTATCCATGCAGGGCAGGTAATCGTAGCAGACGGCACAGAAGACGCAGCGATTCGCCTCAAAAGAGTGCTGCACAACGACCCTGCTATGGGCGTGTTGCGACATCTTGATGCAGGTTATGACATTGCTTTGGATACGGCAAGAAAACACAATTTGGATATTAGAGAGCGTTTGAAGTAATAGGGGAGGGGCTAAAAAAGGTAAAACTTTTTAGCCCCTTTTTAGTAGCTAACTAATTTAGAGCATCACAGCCCTTACGAACTTATTCATAAAAATAATCTCCTTTATTTCCACAAAAATCAATTCTTCTTTATACCTTTGTCCTTCAATTTCGTTGAAAATACTTTTAATTTATTATCTTCAACTTTCCACGCTCAAATTTTAATTTTAATATTTATGAGTTGGTTTAAACGTGTCAAAGAAAATATACTTACGCCCACAGATGCAAAAACTGATGTGCCAGAGGGAATTTGGGTGAAATGTGAGTCCTGCAAAAAAGCATTGACTGTTAATGCTTTAGAAAAAAATAACTATGTTTGTACAAATTGCCAACATCATTTGAGCATTGGCAGTAAAGAATATTTTGAAATCCTATTTGATGAGGGAGATTTTGTAGAAATCAATGCCGAAATGCTTTCTGCTGACCCCTTACATTTTACCGATACAAAAGCCTATCCTGACAGAATTGCAGCTACCGTTAAAAAAACGGGCTTGAATGATGCTGCTCGAACTGCGTATGGCAAAATCGAAGGCATAGATTTGATGGTCGCTTGTATGGACTTTGCCTTTATTGGCGGAAGTATGGGCAGCGTTGTGGGCGAAAAACTCTATCAAGCAGCAAAATATTCGTTAGAACATAATATGTCTTTGCTCATTATTTCCAAAAGTGGCGGCGCACGAATGATGGAAGGTGCCTTGAGTTTGATGCAAATGGCAAAAATAAGTGCGGGTATTGCTTTGTTAAGAGATAAAGGTATTCCTTACATTTCTTTGATGACAAACCCTACAACAGGCGGTGTTACAGCAAGTTATGCCATGCTTGGCGATTTGAATATTGCCGAACCCAAGGCTTTGATTGGCTTTGCGGGTCCTCGTGTAATTAAAGAAACGATTGGAAAGGATTTGCCCGAAGGTTTTCAGTCTTCGGAGTATTTGGTCGAACATGGTTTTTTAGATTTTATTGTAGATAGAAATGAATTAAAAGCGAAATTGGCAACCGTTTTAAGCATTTTATTGAAAAAATAAGGTACTTAGCTGCAAGAAAAGCATGGAAATGTTTGAAAAAATAGAATATCTTTTGTTATTATTGTGCTTAATTCCTTTGTGGATTTTGTACAAAGATTATGCAGCATGGCGAAATAAAGCGATTCAAACCTTTGGGGAGCAGTCCCTGGTTTTGGCGATGTTTCCTGCTTTTTCAGAAAAAGAACTTCGTAAAAACTTGATATTCTT
>JAAFHL010000312.1 GCA_013298365.1 Bacteroidota bacterium
ATTTCTACAAAAATCTCGTCAGAATCTGCATGACCGCCATAATGAAAAATGGCAATGCGATTGCGGGTACGAGAAGCCTGAAACGCCCTAAAAATTTGGTCTTGTGTTACATCAGGGTCTATCAATAACTCACATTCTCCATCATTTTGAGCATCATTAAAAATCGCACGAACCCCCTCTCGCTCTACTTTGAGGTTACGCAAAAAGCTATTTGCAGAACCTCTTTGCTCATTTGCGAAGGCAAGATATATGATAGGAATGTCGTTTTTGATGGGCATACGTGTGTATGAAATGAAAAATGAATATTTTTAATTGTGAGATTTGTAAATTATGTATATTTATTTACAAATCTACCTGCCAAAGAAACACATTTTTACAAAATATTCCAATTTATGAGAAAACTAAAAATATATTTTACAAAAAATGGCTTTCTTACAAAAAATAAAACCACAAAGTTCACAAAGAAAAGCCTACACAAAGAACACAAAAACAAGCTATTTTTCTATAAATCTTTGTGTTCTTTGTGAATCCCTTGTGAACTTTGTGGTAAAATTTAACCTTTTTATGCCATTATTTTTTTATGAGAAAGCCCTGTTTTACAAAAACAATTTTGCAGCAAAAGCAGAACTTTCCACAAAAGAATCTGTATCTAAACCCAAATCTACGCCATTTTCTATCGCAAATTCATACAAAGTTTCAGTAGCAATATTGCCTACCAATTCTTCTTTGGCAAAAGGACAGCCCCCAATGCCTTGCATCGCTGCATCAAAACGGCGGCAACCATTGTCAAAAGCCGCTTTGAGTTTATCTTTTCGAGCTTCGGGAAGGGCATGAAAATGCGCACCAAACTCAATATCAGGAAATTGTGGAATGAGTTTTTGGAATAATAAAGCAATAGATTCAGCTTCGGCAGAGCCTACGGTATCTGCAAGCGAAATGATTTTTACGCCTAAATCTGCGATTTCTTGCACCCGATTTGCGGCAATTTCTACACGCCAATCATCGCCGTAAGGATTTCCAAATCCCATAGAAATATATACAACGAGTTCTTTGTCTGTACTTTTGCACAAATCTTGCATATTTTTGACCAAAACAAGGGATTCTGCAATGGTTTTGTTGGTATTTCTGAGTTGAAAAGTTTCAGAAATAGAAAAAGGATAGCCTAAGTACTTTACACCTTCGTGTGTACATGCCTCCTCTGCGCCTCTTTGATTGGCGACAATCGCTAACAGTTTTGTTTTGCTATTTCTCCAATCCAATGCCGCCAATACCTCTTTGGTATCTGCCATTTGTGGAATTGCTTTGGGCGACACAAAACTCCCAAAATCAAGGGTATCAAAGCCCACTTTGAGCAGCAAATTCATATATTCAATTTTTTCAGCAGTGCTAATAGCTTTGTGAAAACCTTGTATGGCATCACGGGGACATTCTATGAGTTTGAGCATATTGATGAGGAATAATGAATAGAATTAAGTACAATCGCTGCAATATTAGCGAAAATGCCACAATTACGCAAATCTTCTAAAAAAGGGTTATTATTTAGGTTGAAACCGATTGAGGAAAATAGAAAAGGTAACTTTTTACAGAAAATAATATTTCGATAGCAAAGCTCTTTTTGTAAAATCTTGGTTACGTACCAAAATCTTAGGAACGAGTGAAAAATAACTTGTTAAGGTTGTCCATTCTGCAAGAATCTAGAAAACGAATAATGAATAACTTAGCTTTTCTGGATTCTTGTAGAATGGCTATCTTATTTTTTACTCGTTCCTTGGTACAAAAGAAGGCAAGATTAGGTTGCAGATAAAAGTGAATAAGAATGCTTTTTTTTATATCTTTGTGCGAACTTCTCATAGGAGATGTTAAACCGAGAATTTAGTACTCCAAATTTAACTCTCCCTTTTTTACTATCGAAATCTCATTCAAATTAAACGACTTATTTTCAACTGTTTAGCTATTTTAATATTTCCCAAATTTTTGTGTATGGCTATAAAAAAAAGGTATAGCTCATGCTCGCAAATCATGTCGCAAAATTATTTTTCAATTATTTGATACTAAAATAAGAAAAAGCTATATCTTTGTAAAAAGTTATGCAAGCATACTAAATTCTCATATCATTTCATTTTCATACATGGAAGCATACATTATAACAGGTTATCGTACTGCTGTCGGAAAAGCAACACGCGGCGGCTTCAAACAAATGCGCTCGGACGATTTGGGCGCAGAAGTAATTAAATATTTGCTTAAAAACGTGCCTCAACTCGACCCTGAACGCATAGATGACCTGATTGTGGGTTGTGCTGTGCCTGAAGCCGAACAAGGTATGCAAATAGGGCGTATTGTGTCTTTGCTTTCGCTACCGCAAAGCGTTTCGGGTGTAACTGTGAATCGCTATTGTGGTTCCGGTTTAGAGACGATTGCTATGGCAGTTGCCAAAATCAAGGCAGGCATGGCAGATTGTATTGTGGCGGGCGGAATAGAAAGCATGACTATGGTGCCTACGATGGGACATAAGCCTGCTTTGAACTGGAAAATCTGTACAGAACACCCCGATTGGTTTTTGGGAATGGGCTTGACTGCCGAAGAAATTGCCAAAGATTATGGCATTACTCGTCAAGATGCTGACGCTTTTTCTTGCGAATCGCACAGAAAAGCTCTTTTAGCCAATCAAAATGGAACTTTTGCGCCAGAAATTTGCCCTGTCAATGTAGAAGAAGTATTTGTGGGCGAAGATGGCAAACGTCAAACCAAGAAATTCACCATCAGTGTAGATGAGGGTCCTCGTGAAACCACAATGGAAGGTTTGGCAAAATTGAAACCTGCGTTTAAGCAAAACGGTGTAGTAACTGCGGGTAATGCTTCTCAAACTTCTGACGGAGCCGCTTTTGTATTAGTAATGTCAGAAAGAATGGTAAAAGAATTGGGACTTGAGCCTAAAGCTCGTATGGCAGCTTACGCAACTCATGGCATAGACCCTCGTATCATGGGCATGGGACCTATCAAAGCAATTCCTAAAGCCTTGAAACAAGCAGGTTTAACGATGAATGACATAGACCAAATTGAGCTAAATGAGGCATTTGCGGTACAATCTTTGGGCGTAATTCGTGATTTAGATTTGAATACGGACATCATTAACCTCAACGGCGGTGCAATTGCATTAGGACATCCGCTTGGCTGTTCGGGCGCCAAACTTTCTATTCAACTCTTGAATGAAATGACTCGCCGCAATCAAAAATATGGCATTGTTTCAGCTTGCGTAGGCGGTGGACAAGGCGTTGCAGGTATTTATGAGCGTTTGAGCTAAAATATAATAAGTTATAAAAAAGCAAAACCTGTTATTTTTCTAAAAAATAACAGGTTTTGCTTCTTTTATTTACAATTCCGCCATTTTTACCATCACTTCCTCCAAACGAACCTTCATGTCTTTTGCTTTGTCATGATAGTTATTCGCAAAAACAGCAAAGCATAATTTTTTGCCCGATTTTGTAGAAACATAGCCCGCATACGTGCGCACTCGTGTCATATAGCCGCTTTTTGCATGTATATTTCCTTCTGCCGCTGTGCCTTCACACATACCTGCAAGCGTACCTGTTTGCCCTGCAATGGGCAAAGAATTGAAAAAAGCAGGATAGGTTTTATCGGCTTGCACTTTTTTGAGCAAAAGAGCCATTTGATAAGCGGTTGCTGAATTGTTTGGCGAAAGTCCACTTCCATCTGTCAAAAACATGCCTTCCATCGGAATCCCTCTGTCTGCCCAATAGGATTGCACAGCTTCCAAACCTGCTTTTGTAGAGGCAATTCCTTTTTTTGCCAAACCAATCGTAGATAACATACATTCGGCAAAAAGGTTGATACTACGTAAATTTGTCCAATAAACGAGGTCTTTGAGCGGGGGAGAAGTGTGTGTATATAAAGCGGTACGATTTTCTGCATGACTATTTCCTGCCATTCTTTCTTGCGCCATTCCGCCAAAACCCGATGTTGTAGGAATTCCCATTTCTGCCAATTTATCACAAAACATTTCTGCACAATAACTTTCGGGGTCGGGAATACTGCCTTTTATCACAAAATCATCTTGATTAGGGGGCAAAGTGCCTCGAATATAACGCAAATAGGTATAAGGCGCACCATAAATAAAGGAATTATCGCCCGAATGAGGCTCGCCAGTTGTCAATTCGTTTACAAATTGCAGATTTCTCACATTTTTATCCCAATACAAAAGGGAAACAGGGTCGCCTTCTTTATCGCCTGTACGAAGATGGATTTCATATTGATTTTCGTTGATACACAAGCCCATAGGACCTGCACCATAGTAGTTGCCCAAATCTTGCCAAGACCAATTATCAGGCACATTTTGAGACGAAAAAAGAGAGGCATCACCAATAATTTTGCCTTTAATTTGCTGAATACCCGCCTTTTGCAACGCCTCTCCCCACTTCTTCAATACAGCGTCCATGCGATTAGCCGCCCCAAATCTATCACTCCCAAGCGAAGGGTCGCCACTGCCTTTGATGTACAAATTCCCTATCAATACGCCATTTTCTATTTCGCCATCATATTCTAATATCGTTTTGTAGCGAAAATCTTCTCCCAACAAAGCCAAGGCAGAAGTAGTTGTAATGATTTTCATGGTAGAAGCCGTTACCAAGCTGCGATTCATGTCATGTTGTGCAACGATTTCGCCCGTATTTGCGTTTAAGACACAAATACCAAAAGATGCGTTTTCCATTCCTTTGCTTACACTTATGTTAGCAATCGTTTTTTTGAGTGCGGAAAGCGGCGTTTCTTGTGCGTATGCTGAAATATTGATTATAAGTGTCATTATAACTATCAAATAGGCATTGATATTTCTCATATTTGTACGTAATTTGTACTTGAATTAGAAGTTGAAAATCTTTATCTACAAAGATACATATTTTCCCAAAATCTGCGACAATCTGACATACATTTCTGTAAAATCGGTTAGAAATCTTTATATTATTATGAAAAAGTTCGTTTTATTGACATTCATCTTTGCATTCTTCGCACTATTCAATGCGGCACAAGCACAAAAAACGCTGCCCAAATTTTCTTTCTTCGACCTTGCAGGTAATACTTTCACGAATGTAAACCTCAAAGCAGGCGTACCTACCATTGTATTTTTCTATGACCCTTATTGCGAGCATTGCAATCTGCAAGCAGAATGGATTAACAATTCTTATGTTCGTGTAAAAGGAATGAATCTTGTATGGGTTTCTACGGAAGAAGTCGGACCGATTAAAGAATTTCAAAAAAATAACTTTTCCAAAAATACTTGGGATAAGTTATTTTTCTTGAGAGATAGTGGCTTTAAATTCGATAATTATTTTGGCTATACAGAAGCTCCTGGCATTTATGTATATGACAAAAATGGGGTATTAGTGAAAGATTTCCGTAAGGAAACACCTACTTCTACGCTATTGTTGCCGTTAGGACTGTAAGTAAAAGATAAATATATGTATCACCATCATGACCGATATTCGCATATCGGTTATTTTATTTTATTGATAATCAATAGCTTCCTTAAAATAGTACATATAATCAAATCCCTACATAAATAGGGGTTTTATGAAAAAAATAATGCTAAATTCCTATATTTTGCGTTTATTTGCATGTCGAAAAATAAAAGCAAAAGTTAATTTTTAACCTAAGTAAATAATCTACTATTTCGTATTTATATTTAAGAAAAATAAATATTTTTACTGATTTTTTATTTAGTGTAAATAAAGATTATCGGCATATTCTTTGCTAAAAAATAAATATATTTAATTGTAATTTCAAATAAAAAAACAAGCAATTTATTGAAAATAATGCAATCTTTTGCTATAATTGAGATTCGGTTATCTATTTTTACTGAACGTTAAAAGATTTTTCATATTCATAAAAATTTAAAGGTTAGAGGTTGATTAGGTTGACGGACGGGGGGGCGTGACGCATTCCTCGTTCTATTTTTTTATAACAAAGGCTGCTTGATTTACCATAATCAGGCAGCCTTTTCAATACTA
>JAAFHL010000313.1 GCA_013298365.1 Bacteroidota bacterium
CCTTTACAGCAACAATGCATGAGCAAGAAAAAATGGAAATTGTAAAGACGGTTTTCCATCGTCTCAATGACAGAGAACATCTTGTAAGGGTCAATTTATTTTATATGAACTCCATTCCCGAAATCGCAATAATAGAAGGCAAACATGAGAATAACTGACATCAAAATCAATAACTACCGAGCCTTTTATGGCGAGCATCACATAGCCTTAGACAAGCGTGGGAAAAACCTTATGCTCTATGGCGAAAATGGAAGCGGCAAAAGTTCGCTGTTTACCGCCATGAAAGACTTCTTTTTGGCATCTACCCAAAAACTCAACGTATTAGAGGAGAATATTTTTATTGCACCTTCTAAGAAACATACAGCAAGCATCAAAATTACGCTAAGAGAATCTGCCGAATCTTCACAAAGCATTGATTTTGAACTCAATGCCATTCAAAGAGAAATTATCAGTTCAGATAAAGCCCTTATCGTCAATGCCAACAAGATAAAAGGCTTTTTGGATTATCGCAATTTGTTAAAAACGCATATTACGCATGAGCAGCAAGTAGATTTATTCAACATCATTGTAAACGAAATATTGTATCATTCCATTAATCGTTTTTCGGGCAAAGAAATAGGCAAAGAATGGGAAAATATATACAATGACACCTTTAATAAAAAACAAACTACTCGTCAGCAAGAAGCTACAAAGAATTATATAAAAGAGAAATTTAATCCTGGACTAAGCGAGCTTTTAGCATCTATTGAGAAAGATACCAATACTTTTATCCAGTATTTTGGCATCAATATCACGATTAAGTTAGCATTTGACAAAGTAGAATATGTTAGGAATAAGGAAAGTGATTTAAAAGGGCATAATATCCACTTAAAAATAGATTTTCATTCCAAGTACATTCCCAAACATCAACACTTTCTGAATGAAGCCCGATTGACAGCCTTAGCGATTAGCTTGTATTTGGCATCTATCAAAGTAAATCCTACAAAAGGGGCGTTAAAGATTTTGGTATTAGACGATTTATTGATAGGCTTAGACATGAGCAATCGTTTGCCCTTGCTTGACATACTCAAAAAGCATTTTGTAGAAGTAAAACCAGACGACCAATTTCAAATCATTATGACTACTTACGACAAAGTTTGGTATGAGTTGGTAAAAAGCTACTTTGGAGAGGAAGATTGGAAATTTGTAGAAGTATATTCCCAAAAACTATTAGACAATGATTTTGAAATACCCATTATTAGAAATAATATCACGTATTTGGACAAAGCTAAAAAATACTTAGCCGAAAAAGACTTCAAAGCTTCAGCCGTATATATCAGAACCGAGTTTGAAAGATTGGTTAAAAATATTTGTGATAAACAACGAATCCATGTTGTTTATCGCAAAAATGCAAAAGAAGTAACAAGTGATGATTTTTGGAATGGCATAGAATCACAAAGCAATATAGACGCAGCATTAGTAAAAGAAATTGCGATACATAGAGGCGTTGTGATGAATCCATTTAGCCATTACGACCTCGAAAAGCCTGAGTTTGAAAAAGAACTTAAAGATACGATAATGGCTATTGAAAAGCTGACCGCAGCAATGGGAACGATAAAAAAGATACATACTTGGGATAATTTTAAAAATGAAATAGTGAAACTTACTGATGAGGTAGCTGCAAAGAATAAGACAATTAGTGAATTAGGTGCGAAATTAAAATCTGAGTAGCCATTTTTATACTTAGGAACGAGTGAAAAATAAAACCACAAAGTTCACAAGGGATTCACAAAGAACACAAAGATTTATAGAAAAATAGGCTGTTTTGTGTTCTTTGTGCTGGCTTTTCTTTGTGAACTTTGTGGTTTAAGTTTTTATGAGAAAGCCATGCAGCACGAAACCACGATTTTGGAAAGCGTCTAAAAAATGGTAGTTTTGCGCCAAAATTGATACTATGACAAAAGAATGGTTTTCGGAATGGTTTGGTTCACCTTACTATCCTATTTTGTATGGAAATAGAGATGAAACAGAAGCCCAACGTTTTATCGAACATGTAGCGACACATCTACAACTGCCGCCGCAGGCAAAAGTCTTGGACTTAGCTTGCGGACGAGGACGACATGCCTTAGCTTTATATTATCTGGGGTTTGAGGTGAGGGGCTGGGATATTTCGGTAGAAAGCATCTCTGATGCGCAAAAATTTGCCAATCTACATCTGCAATTTGATGTGTTAGATATGCGCAATGCTTTTCCTGAAAATAATTTTGATGCCATTTTTAATCTTTTTACGAGTTTTGGCTATTTTGAAAGTTTAGCCGAAAACCAATTGGTGTTAAACAATATCTCAAATGCTTTGGCAAAAGAGGGAAAATGGGTCTTAGATTTTTTAAATCCGCATTATGTACGCAAAATGTTGAAGCCTTTTGAAATCAAAACTTTGCAAAATGTGGACTTTCATATTTCCAAATCTATCGAAAATGGGTTTGTCCATAAAAATATTCATATTGTAGATGGGGATAGCACTTTTGATTTCGCTGAAAAAGTACAATTAATTGAAAAAGAAGCATTTGAAGATATGTTTAGGTGTGCAAATTTACAAGTATTAGAAATATGGGGCGAGTATGATGGAACGCCTTTTGATGCCGAAAATTCCAGCAGACTTATTTTTATGGGAGAAAAATATAAATAATTACAAATAATTTTAAATATAATTCATTGAAAATGAAATATCTAAATATTTTTTCAATGTATATTCCCAAGAAAACAAAAAAAAATTTGGATATATGTTTCTTGTTACATATATTTGCAATGTGGTTTCTTGATGTGAAAGTGTAGGATATGTGCTAAATAAGAAACAACAATCTTTGCGAAAAACTTACTTATTAAGTACGTTTTTCCTACAAAAACGAAATAGGGGTGATTTTTCATAGGGTGATTTTTTTGATTTTTTAGGTGAAAAAAAGGAAAATAGTCGTTTGAGGACGTGAGTTCTCAGACGATTTCTTCGTTTATAAGACCTTTCAACCGCTTTGAAGGGCTACGCCCGTTCAAAGGGTTGAAAGGTAAATTAAGGTACATAAATAAATGGATATTTGATTTATTAGAAAGCATTGATTATGAGTTTCTTATCTTATCAACTTTCCACTTTAAACTTTTAACTATCCACTTAAAGACTACGACAAACCCACAATTTTCCCATCTTTTACATCTATCACCATTGCCTGCGGCACTTTTGGCAAGCCAGGCATACGCATCATTTCGCCACAAATTGCCACAATAAATCCCGCCCCTTGATTGATGGCAAAATCATCTATCAAAATCTCAAAACCGCCTTCAATGCCGCTATTTGCAGCGTTATCTGTAAAAGCATATTGTGTTTTTGCCATACATATAGGCAGATTTTCTAAGGCTGTGCCTTTGATTTTTTTGAGTTTTGCCTTTGCATTTTTACCCAAAACAAAGCCTTTTCCACCATAGCTTTTTTGAATAATATTCGTAATTTTGGTTTCTATGCTGTCTGTCAATTCGTAGGAAAAATTGATGGCAGGAGAAGGATTTTCACAGATTTCCACCGCCTTTTCTGCAATCGCAATCGCTCCCTCCCCACCTCTCACAAAGCCCTCATTTATGGCAAAATGTACGCCTTTTTCCTTGCACCAATCGGCAATATAAGCCAACTCCTCCTCCGTATCAAAATAGTAACGATTCAGCGAAACCAAGACTTTTTGCCCAAAATTTTGCAGGTTTTGCAAATGCCTTTCCATGTTTTTTAAGCCATTTTTCAAGGCAGACAGGTTTGGCAATTTTATTTCCTTCTCCCCTACCCCGCCGTTTACTTTGAGTGCCTGCGCAGAAACCACTAACACACTCATCGCAGGTTGTATGCCCGCTATTCTGCATTTGATATTCAGAAATTTTTCTGCCCCTAAATCACTGCCAAAACCTGCTTCTGTAACGACATAATCCCCGAATTGCATCGCTGTTTTCGTTGCCATAATGGAATTGCAGCCATGTGCAATATTGGCAAAAGGACCGCCATGAATCAATGCAGGACCACCTTCTAAGGTTTGTACCAAGTTTGGGTAAAGGGCATCTTTCATCAAAGCCGTAATTGCACCTTCTACCCCTAATTCCTTGCAGGTAAAGGGATTCCCTGCGTAGGTATAGCCCAGCAAAATGCTGCCCAAACGGTTTCTTAAATCTTCTAAATTTTGCGACAAACACAAAATCGCCATCAATTCCGAAGCAGCCGTAATGTCAAAACCTGCCTCCGCAGGGATTCCATTTGCTGTGCCGTTTAGCCCCGAAAGTAAGTAGCGCAAAGACCTGTCATTTACATCTAAGACCCGCTTAAACAGAACACTTTTGAGCGAATCTGCTTGCCCTTGTGTATAATAGCGGTAATTATCCGCCAAAGCAGCCAAAGTGTTATTAGCAGATGTAATGGCGTGAAAATCGCCTGTAAAATGTAAATTAATGTCTTCCATGGGTACAACCTGCGAATAACCGCCACCTGCTGCGCCGCCTTTCATGCCAAAACAAGGACCTAATGAGGGTTCTCGCAATGCCAAAACGACATTTTTACCTATTTTTCGCAAGCCTTGTGCCAAAGAAACGGAGGTCAAAGTTTTACCTACTCCTGCTTTATTTGGGGTAATTGCTGTTACTAAAATGAGCTTGGATTGAGCAATTTTGGCTTCATCAAAAGCCGTAATTTTGACTTTTCCCTTGTCGTAGCCATATGGAATGAGCGATTCCGCATACAAACCCATCTCTGCGGCTACGTCTTGTATGGGGCGCAAAGTCGCTTCTTGCGCAATTTGATAATCTTCTTTCATATAAAAAACGAGTAATGACGTATAAAATTAGACAAATATAGGGAAAAAATAGGGAAGAATATATTTTTCAAGACTTTCACCTAACAATATGACCTGTTTTGTCTAGGCTCAGAAAACGGTAGAATAACAGAATAATTTTTCTTTTTTGTCAAAATATGCTATATTTGCCCTATTAATGACAATAATTATGTATATTTCTTCTTTCTCTTCTCACACAAACCACTGGAATATCAAAAACCTGCTATTAGGTCCACAAAATCTGCTTGTAGGTAAAAATGCGGGCGGCAAGTCAAATACGATAAAAGAATTATGGTATTTTTTGAAAAATATTTTACTTAACAATAATAATAGTATAAATGCCGAATGGGAAATTTCTTTCTCTACTTATGAAGAAGCTATAGAGGATACTTTTACATACAAAATACATATAGCACAAAATAAAAGAACCATCATATATAAAAACAATAAGAATATTATCAATAGCCATCAAACTATTGATAATGAAACAAATATCATGTTTGTAGAAAAAACAAAAGCAGTTCGTTTTGCGAATACTGAGCCAGCTAATGCAGGGATTCGTTTGTTTGAAGATGGAATAAATATCAACGGTATAGCTCAAGTTTTGTCAAAAGCGCATCTCCAAAAGGTGGTAGAATACATGAATCAAATCGGCTATGCTATTGAAAAAAACTATTTTGAAGAATCTACCCAAAAGATATTTATCACCGAAAAAGGAACAGATGGTTTGTTAGCCGTTGAGAAAATGTCGCAAGGCATGTTTCGGGCTTTTGCTTTATTGATGTATTTGGCATATTTGATAGACAGAAATGAAATATCATTGTTGCTAATAGATGATTTTTGTGAAGGTTTGGACTATGAGAGAGCTACAAAACTTGGGAAATTAGTGTTTGATATATGCAAAAAAAATGACATTCAACTCATTGCGACTACGAATGACAGCTTTTTAATGGATACTATAGATATTTCTTGCTGGAATTTATTACAGAGAAATGGAGAAAATATTACGACAATCAATAGACTTTCTCAACCCGCTTTATTTAAAAAATTTCCATTAAGCGGACTTAGCAATTTTGATTTTTTTAGCTCTGATTATATCGCTCGTCATTTACAAAAAGAAAAAGCATGAGAAAAATCGCCCTATTTGTAGAAGGAAAAACA
>JAAFHL010000314.1 GCA_013298365.1 Bacteroidota bacterium
AATATGTGAGTGCAGGTGCAGATGCGGCATACGTGGATTACATTACTTTGCCTTCGGGTTCAAGTTCAAATGCGATTTCGCAGGTATCACTTTTGGAGAGAGAGATTCGTCTTTTTCCCAATCCTGCAAAAGACGTATTTACCTTGCAATTTGAGGCAAAACCTACGGAAACGATAGCGATTCGCCTATATGATGCACAAGGGAAATTGTTGGAATCGTTTGTCCCTACTATTTCGGCAGGAAAAATAAATCATGTTTTTGATGCTTTGCATCTTGCAAAAGGCATGTATATGGTGCAGGTTGTAGTAGATGGAAAGGTGGGAGTTAGGAAAGTGATGGTTTTGTAGGGTAATTTTCTGTAAAATAGGTGCAAAATAGTTGATATTATAAAAACCACTAAGGAACAAAGTTACACTAAGTATTTGATTTTCTTTACTTTGTATGATTTGTTTCTTAGTGGTAATATCAGCAAATTATTTTATCAATTAAACTTTATCTTAGCAAAACGCTTTTTGCCGCCTCTTTGAAAATACATAATCAAAGCATCTGTCGAGATTTGACGGCTTACCTTAGGAATCGCATAACTTTCGGAGTCATCTCTGGTAAATAGCAATTCCCTTTTTTCTTTGCCTTTGCTATCAAGGGTAACTAACAAAGTCGCACGATTCATCACATTCATCGTAATCGGACGACCTTCACCCTTATAATCCACATTTTTCTTATTATCATTGAAAATAAAATGCAATTTATCACCATGCACCATCATACTATATGAAGACATAATGCCATTATCATCGGTAGAAATTTGGGTTTTACCAATTTTTTCTGCCCACTCAATATTTCCTTTTGCATTTACATTTACCACAATAATGTCATTATAGTGATAGCGATAATGGGTTTGATACGATTTATTGACATAAGTAGTATAGGTTGTAACATAAAACTGCTCCGCAACTAACACAAATCCCCCATCAGCTTTTATGACCATATTGTCCAAAACATAGCTATATAGTTCTACATTTTTGCCTTTTGCCTCCTTTTTTTCCAAACGTTCTTGCTTGGCATCGGAGAAGTTTTCCACAACAGCAGAAATCGGAATGGCTTTCAAAGATTGCTGTTTTACTTTGTGTGTAGCCCCATCTATGGTGATGGAAAAAACGCCTTCTACGTTGAAACTGTTGAGTTTGGAATAAAAACCGCCACACAAAATATCACCATTTGGCGCAATCTCTATTTTAATATCAGTAATAAATTGATCTTTTACTTCTACAGGAATTTCGATAGGGGCTTCCTCGTTGGGCGAGACACAATAAATATGATAGGAATAGGTAGGTTTTCCATTTCTTTTTTCTGCCCATATTTCTGTATTTACCCGTCCCACGCAATACACATTGCCTTCATTGCTCACTTTTGCTTCTTCCAAATAAAAAAATCGGTCTTGATAGGGGAAAGTATGCTCCTGTGTCCATAAAGGCGTAAGGTCATCAGAAAAAACTTTGAACACAAATTTATTGGGTTCTTTTTTGTTTTTACTCGGCATATCTATTAGCAAAGCCATTTTGGAACTATCACGAGAAATCAACTGATTGTAGCCCGCATAGCCATACACAGAGCCTTTAATAATCTCTACGGAGTATAGCATTTTTTCTTTGGGTGAAACGCTAAGCGTTTTTGAGTCTAATGGACTTGCAAAAAGCTCATACTTCTCCTCTTTGCGCACATCATTGTTGGTGTATAAAACATACATTTGATTGGGAAAAGCCAGTATATTATTGTAAATTTTGTGGCTTTTAACCCTATCGTTTATATCTATATCTTCTGTGCTATTCAACGACTTATCAAATTTCATCAACATCATTTTGCTGCTAAATGCGCCTTTGTCCTCTACTGCGTAGAAGCCATTTTTGTCATAGCCTACGATTTTGCTCAAAAAAGAAAATGCACCTTGTTTGTAGGGGGCGCCCCAAGTGATTTCGGTCTGTGCTTGTACACAAAAGGCATAGACAATGAGCAAACTAAAAGAGAATAATTGCTTTTTCATGATAAATAAGTGTTATGAATACTATCTGTCTGCCATTCTAATTGGCATTTTTGTCTGTGCTGTAGGCACTAAATATCGGTAAAACTATAAATATAACGTCCCATTTTATACGTTTTTTCGTGCAAGCACGAAAAATTTGGGACAATTTGGGGCTAATTATTATTTTCTGCCGATATTTTATCCCTAACAGGATAAGGAAAACCAAAATAGCAGACATGTTGTGAATGAGAAACAAAGGTAGTTTTAATTTTTTTAAAACAAAATAGTTGTTGTCATTATAGGTGCAAAATGTGTTACGTATTTGAAAGTAAGGGTTTTTCCATAAAAATTTGCTAACTTTTTGATGTTTTTTTCGTATCTTTGTGGATATATATTACGTTTTAATGTTGAAAAATGGATTTAACACCAATTACCTACGAGCAAGTATTACTTTTGTTTGCAGAAACAAGCAAGCAACTCGCCGCAACCGATAAGCAACTTGCCGCAACTGACAAGCAACTTGCTTCAACTGACAAGCAACTTGCTTCAACTGACAAGCAACTTGCTTCAACTGACAAGCAACTCAAACTGTTAGCAAAGCAAGTGGCAGATATTACAGATACCTTGGGACGATTTGCAGAGGCACAAGTTCGTCCACGTATTTTGGACTTATTTCGGGTAAAAGGGATAGAATTAGAAGAAACCTATTCAAGAGTGAGTGTCAAAAAAGATGGGAAAACACTGTTAGAAATAGATTTATTACTTGTAAATACCATTTATTCTGTTGTGGTAGAGGTAAAAAACACTTTACGCCAAAAAGATATTGATGACCACATCCAAAGATTAGAAAAATTGCAGGAATCTTCCAGTCGCCTCGTCAGAGGGACTACCATGTATGGGGCTGTTGCGGGCATGATACTAACAAATGAAGTGGAGCAATATGCAATAAAAAAGGGGTTTTATGTCATCAAACCTAAAGGAGATGGTGTGGAAATTAGCAATTCAGCCGATTTTACGCCCAAGGGTTGGGACGTGAAATCGTAAATGAAAAACGATGCTAAAAATAAAATGCTGTCGAAATATCAAATTTCGACAGCGTTTATTATAAAAATACATATTTGCCATTACATTCCCTTTATCAAAGCCACTAAATCGTCGCTTGTCAAACGTCCACTCACATCTGTGCCAGAAAGGAGGCTGTCTGCAAGGTCTCGTTTATGTTCGTGCAAGCCCACAATTTTTTCCTCTACGGTATCCGCAGTAACCAAACGATAAATGGTTACAGGGCGTTTTTGCCCAATACGGTGCGCCCTGTCGCTTGCTTGGTCTTCTACCGCAGGATTCCACCAGGGGTCGAGGTGAATCACATAATCGGCGGCGGTAAGGTTTAGCCCTGTGCCACCTGCTTTGAGGCTGATGAGGAAAATATCGCCTTCGCCACTTTGAAATTTCTCTATACGATTTTGACGTTCTTTGCCTGGCGTACTGCCGTCAAGGTATTGATAATGAACGCCTTTTTCCTTTAATAAGGTTTCTACCAAAGCTAAATGTTTCACAAATTGACTAAAAATTAAGGCTTTGTGTCCATTTTCTAATAGCTCATCTACCAAATCTTTTAGTACTTCCATTTTGGCAGAAGGAATATTGACATCAGGGTTCACCAATTTTGTATTGCAACAAGCAAGGCGCATACGAGTCAGTTCCGCCAAAATCTGAAAACGAGCATCTTCGCCATTTTTGCCTGCATCTGCGATACGTTCGAGCGCATTGCGGCGCAAAGCCTCATAAAAAGCCCTTTCTTCCGCCGAAAGTTCTACACTCAAATTGATTTCTGTTTTATCGGGCAAATCTTTGAGTACCTGGTTTTTGCGTCTGCGCAATACAAAAGGCTGAATCAATTTTTTGAGTTGCTCACGTCTTTCTGCATCATTATTTTTTTCGATAGGAATAGCAAATTTCTCATTGAAACGGTCGGCACTGCCCAAAAGACCTGGATTGAGAAAACGGAATAAGTTCCACAATTCTCCCAAATGATTTTCCACAGGCGTTCCCGTTGTCAAGATTTTGAAATCACCATTCAAATTCATTGCCGCTTGTGAGCGTTTTGTATTTCTATTTTTAATGGCTTGTGCTTCGTCCAAAATGATGGTAGCAAATTCTTTTTTCTCAAACATTTCTGCTTCTCCTTGCAGCAAACCATAACTTGCGACAAGCACATCAAATTTGCCCAATTTGTCCATTGTCTCTTGCCTATCTCCCTGTCCAAATAGCACCAAATTTAAGGTTGGTGCGAAACGAAGGGTCTCATTTTCCCAATTTCGGCACACAGAAACGGGCGCAACTACCAAAGCAGGACCTTTGCTTGCTCTATCTACGAGCAAAGCCAATGCCTGAACGGTTTTGCCCAAGCCCATGTCGTCTGCCAAACATGCACCTACGCCCCAATGCGCCAACTGTGAAAGCCACCGAAAGCCTTCTTCTTGATAAGGACGTAACTCTGCCTCAAAAGTAGAGGGAACTTTGGGTTTTAACTTTTTGGCAGAAGTGATTTTTTTGATTTGCTCTTTCCAAGCCTTATCGGTTTGCAAGTTTTCGATTTCCGAAGTAAATTCATCTACCAAACCTGCTGCAAATTTATGGAATTGCAAGCCATTTTTGCTTGATTCCGTAATTCCTTCCAGTTCCTTCAAACGCTTGCGAAACTCTTTGGTCAGTGCCAAAAAGTAGCCATCGGAGAGACGAATAAAATTACTTTTATTATTGATGCCCAGTAATTTGAGCAATTCTTGTAGTTCTATGATTGTACCATCTTCTAAGGTAATTTCGCCTTGCACCCCAAACCAATCATTATTTTTTTCGATACGAAACGCCATATCATTAAAAGAAGCCGTTTGAGAAATGCGTAATTTCTCGCCTTTGGGCCACTCCAAAATAAGCAAATTATCTTTGCGAATCGGCTCAAATTCCATCAAGACATTGAGACATTCCTCATCATCTGTGAAAGTCCATTCGTAATCTTTATTGTCGTTGAGGGCGAGGGTAGGGCAGGTGTCTATGATTTCTTGCGCCCTTTCTACTTCTGCTTGACGATTGCGCAGCGTTTTAACTCTTTGTCCATTTATTTCTGCCACAGCTACTTCGCCAGCTTTTCCTGGCTTGAAATAGGGCGGAACGCTGCCAAATGGTTTGCATAATATTTCCAATTTTAGCCCATCACCAAAAGGAATAATCAGGGCATGAACCCGCATTTCAGGGGCAACTTCGGGGAGATGCTCCAAATGTTCGGTTACATCAGATTGAATTTTGACGGCATTTGCCAAGGCATTTACGACCAAATTCAGTTGGTCTTTGCCTTTGTCGGGAATGACTAATTTGTTGGCAGAAAAAGAACCCACAATTTTGCGGTGATGCTCCTTAATTGGCACATATTTCCAACGGGTATTGGTTTCTTTGCGCAAAAGATAATCCGAATCTAAGGAAAATGTTTCCGAAAAACGAATTTCATAACCGTTGTTGGTCTTTTCTACTTGTAAAACCAATTCCTCCTCTTGCAACTCTACGGGCGTTGTAGGTGAATAATTGAGAAACATCAGCGGATGCCCAATCAATAGCTTGACCGTTTTCTCAAAATCAATATAAGGCGTATTATTATAGTAGCCCCAGCCATAACTTTCTTGCACAATGCCTTTGTCGGCGATGTCTTTATCTTGTTGTGTCATAGAAAGTACTTCTTTTTCTTTGAAGCGTTTCAATGCCACATTTTTACCTCCAGACCAGCCACTTTTGCCTAATTTTTGCTCGGCAGGTTGCAAGGTTTTTTTCTCAAAATCCACAAACCATACCAAACGACTTGAGCCTTCGGCTGTGGCAGGTTTTATACTTGCGTAACTATTGAGTAGGACATTGAGGGCTAACTGCCAATCTTCTACGGCTTCGAGCGTGTCGCTAAGGCTTTGAATCCCCGTTTGTTT